>JAICJW010000048.1 GCA_025928215.1 Chloroflexia bacterium
CCTTCAGCCCCCGGCCCTCTGCCGCCTACCGTACCACATCGGAGGATACGCCCTAGCAGCTCGGCGTCGGTGTCACGGTGCCGGGGCCGACAGTCGGTGTCGCGGTGACGGTTCCGGTTGGCGTACCCGTCACGCGGGCGCGGGCAGTCGCGGTGACGCAGGCGGCATTGACCGTGCTCGCCGCGCTACTACCGGCAGCGATAACCGTGCCGCTGGCGGTCGTTGATGCCGCGTTTACCGTTGGGGCGAGTTGCGTTGCGAGACTCGCCACACTACTGCCTGCGGCATTGACCGTCGGGGCAAGTTGCGTCGCGAGGCCGGTGACGCTGCTGGCGGCGGAATTGACAGTTGGGGCGATGCTCGTCGCGGCGCCGGAGGCGGTACTGGCGGCCGCATTCACCGTTGGCGCAATGCTGGTGGCCGCGCCGCTTACGCTCGTCGCCGCCGAACTCGTCGTCGCGGTCGCGCTCGAACTACTGCATGCCGCGAGTACGGGCAGCACACCGAGCAACAGCAGCGCGCAGCATCGTCCGATATTCCATCGAAAGGTCATCTTGTTCTCCTTCATATACGTGCCGCATCTCCCACGAATCGTCTTGCTGTACGCATAACCGATGCCAACTCGATCCATGAGGAAGGAATGGGCCGTTGCCAAGTAATGCGCTGTTGGGAATGCATAGACTGATGTATGCCGATGCTGAGGGCGGACGCCGCCCGCCATGCCATGCGATACTAGCGGCTATGAGTGAGGATGAAACAACCATCGCGGCGGTCTGTGCGGCGTTCGGCGCTGGTACGCCGGTAGCGGCCGAGCGGGTGCGCGCCGGCTATCTGAACCGGGACGAGGCGGTGACGCTCGCCGATGGGCGGCGGCTCTTCCTGAAGGGATCGCGCCACCGGGATCCGCGCGTTGTGATGGCGGAGCACGCCGTCATTTACCACGCTGCCGCGCGCGGTCTCCCAACACCCCTGCCGCTCATGACGCGCGACAGCCGAACCGTCGTTGTCGTGGGTGGGACGCCGTGGAGCGCGTATCCGTTCATCGTTGGGGAACCGCTGACGGGGCCGCCAACAGCAGCCACGCTCGGCAGGCTGCTCGCCGAGACGCACCGCGCGCTCGGCCTCCGCCTGATCGGGCTGACCTTCGCGGAGGGGCCGCTCGACTGGTCAACGGCGGCGACCCTCGCGGAGATGGCGACGATCGCGGAGCACATCGCGGTGCGTGAGGCGGCAGGAACAGCAGACACCTTCGACACCTTCACGCGCGAGGCGTTCGACACGCTCCGCGGCGTGCTCCGCGATGCACCGCCGCCGGATGCCTTCGCATCGCTGCCGCGACAGATCATCCACGGCGATTTCTACCCGCCAAACCTGCTCTGCGATCCGCCCGGTCAGATCATCGCGGTGCTGGACTGGGAGTTCGCGACGGTGCGGCCGCGTGTCTGGGATGTCGCGCGGGCGATTGCCTTCACCTTTCTCGGCGTGCATGGCGATCCGTCCGATTTCGCGGCGGCGCGGGCGTGCGTCGCGGCATATCGGGAGCGCGCACCATTACCGGACGACGAACTGGCGGCGGGGATCGCGCTCTATCTCTGGCGCACGGCGCACAACCTCGCCAAGTATCGCTGGCACGACGAACGCGGCCCGCAACCGACCGATGCCCTCGCGCCCGGTGATCTCGCGCTCGTCTGCTGGTTGCACGAACACGGCGAGGCATTCGCGCGCTATCTGGCGGGCGGGCCGAATCCCCCTCCCCCCTTCCCTCCGAGAGAAGGGGGAGAATGGGAGGTGCGTTGACGTAGTACGGTTTCGCTCCCGACGTTCCGTGGCCCCAAAACTCATTGGTCGTCGGGCAGATGCTGGTCACGGAAGGGGAGCGGCGGGAGTTCCTGTTCCGGTTGGTTGCGTTCCGCCGCGCTGCGCTGGTTGGGAGATGCCCACATTCCCCGCGCGTTCGCGACCGTTCCTCGGCGGAAGACCCAGCGCGAGCGGTCGAGCCGCCCATCCCGCTCCGCGCGGTTCAGCCAGTTGCGTAATGCGATCCCTACGGCGACGAATATGACGAGCGCGATGGTCTCCAACGCCCCGATAGACTGTAGATACTGCATCCCGCGCCTCCGATTGCTGCTGGATCGTGCCCGGCAATGATAGTACGCCCTATGAATCGGGAATGTGGCAGGCGCGGACCATCGCGGCGAGACAGGAATGTGTACGGGGAGAATGGCGGGTATGGTTCCGAACGCAAGCGTCGGAATCGCATGCTTCCTCGTCGGAAGCCATCGCCACCTGGCTGTCGGGTTACCTCGCTTACGGTGCCATGAGGTCCCACCTTTGTCCATCACCACAGCCGATAAACAGCAGATCACCAAGGGTGTCTCGCAACATTCCCCGGCAAAAGTCGCCGTTGTATGGTCGGCTGCCCGTCGCTATCGCCGACGTTCCCGTTGTCGGGTCCCGGATTACATGCGTCGTACCGGTGCTCACTTGGACTGCGCATTGTGTGCCCGGATTGCCAAGCGATCCTGGACTCCTGAAGGTATAGGTGCGTCCCGAAAAATCGGGGTGGCGATGCTCGTCTCGACGACACCGAGGTTTTTGCTGCCGTCGCAGATCTGATATGCCTGCCAGAAGCACTCCTCCGCATCGGCGGTCGTTGCCGGATCCACGATCACGCCGTCGCGGATCTCGATATCGCCGCACGTAGTCGCTCCTCGCACCGACAGCGGGAATGGTGGTGTTGGTGTTGGCGCGGGAAGCGGTGTGGGGGTGAAGGGCGGGAGCGGGGTCGGCAGGGGCGTTTCGATGGGTGTGGCTGATACGGTCGGCGGCAGACGCGTTGGCGGGGGCGACGGGAGCGGGGTCGGCTGCATCCCGCAGGCCGCGAGAATGACAGCGAGCGCGAACGCCGCGATCATAGACAGGGGCGAGCGCCGCATCATACCGTTACGCCGCTCAGTGACAAGGTAGGCTGAGGCATTGGATGATCCTTCCCATCGGCGCTGATGCACACAGCATATCATTCCCCGATTGCGTTGCTCGGGTTCATACGGGAGGGGGCAGGCAGTGGGTAGCGCGCCCTCACTGTTCGGGGTAGCATGGGTGCAATGCGTCGGCGGTGAAGTGGCGTGAAGGAGCAGGCGATGGTACGGATGCTGAATATCCACGCGACGACCGCCTCGATGCAGTCGGACATCCGCAATGCCTACGTCAACTTCCGCGAGATGACGACCTCGGTGGTCGCGGTCGTCACGGATGTGATGCGGCACGGCAAACCCGTCGTCGGCTACGGCTTCAACTCGAACGGGCGCTATGCGGCGACGGGACTCTTGAAGGAGCGATTTCTGCCCCGCCTCGAACGGGCCGCGCCCGCCTCGCTGCTCAACGATGCCGGGGACAACCTCGATCCGCACCGCATCTGGCAGACGATGATGACGGGCGAGAAACCGGGCGGACACGGCGAGCGGGCCGTCGCCGTCGGCACGGTGGATATGGCGGTCTGGGATGCCGTCGCGAAGATCGAGGACAAACCGCTCTACCGGGTGCTTGCCGACCGCTATCGGGGTGGCGCGGTGGATGAGAAGGTCTTCGTCTATGCGGCGGGGGGGTACTATCAGCCGGACAAGAACCTCCGCGCCTTACAGGATGAGATGCGCGGCTATCTCGACCTCGGCTATACCGTCGTCAAGATGAAGATCGGCGGCGCGCCGCTGAAGGAGGACCTGGAGCGGATCGAGGCCGTGCTGGCGGTCGTCGGGGAGGGGCCGTCGCTGGCGGTAGATGCCAATGGCCGCTTCGATTTGCCGACCGCGCTCGCCTATGCGGAGGCGCTCGCGCCCTATCATCTGCGGTGGTACGAGGAGGCGGGCGATCCGCTCGATTACGAGATTCAGGCGGCGCTGAGCCAGACGTATGCGCCCCCGCTGGCGACGGGCGAAAACCTTTTCTCGATGCAGGACGCGCGTAATCTGCTCCGCTACGGCGGCATGCGGCCTGATCGCGATGTGTTGCAGTTCGATCCCGTTCTCAGTTACGGCCTCGTGGAGTATCTGCGCACGCTGGAGCAGTTGGCGGATTATGGCTGGTCGGCGCGCCAGGTGATTCCGCATGGCGGGCATCAAATGGCGCTCAATCTCGCGGCGGGGCTGGGGCTGGGCGGCAACGAGTCGTATCCGGGCGTCTTCCAGCCGTTCGGCGGCTTCGCGGACACGATCCCGGTCGAGGAGGGATACGTGCGGCCATCCGAGTCGCCGGGGATCGGCTTTGAGGAGAAGGCAGCGTTGTATCGCGTCTTCCGTTCGATCACGGAATAAACAAAGGTATCAGTATGGAGCACGCACCGACCCCCTCCTGCCCCTATTGCAGGCGCACGCTCGCTCGTCCGACCGGAACGGAGCCACCGACCCCCCTTGCGAGCAGACTGACGCGCCCTGTCTACGTCGAGACGCGCACGCGGGACATCAACATCGGCCTCGTATTGGGCCTGGCAGTGGTGCTCTTCGTGGACATCGGCGTCTTCGTGCGGCGCGACGGCACGGCGCTCGGCTTCTCGACCAATCTGCTCGTCGCCATCGGCCTCACGGTGCTCCTCGCCCTCTGGTACTGGCGGATGCGCGTGGATACCACCGCCACGAACGCGGCGGAACATGCCATCTATGAGAAGCGCATGGAGACGTGGGACCACACCTGGTATTGCGCCCACTGCGACGCGGTCTTTGTGCGCGAGTGAACGCCCCGGCCTCTCTTTAGGAACGGTCGTCCACCGCCTGCAACCGGCGGGCGATTTCCGGCGCATCGGGATCGTGCGAAGCGCGGATGATCGCGACGGTGATGGGCGAGCAGCCCCACGACGCGGCGAGGTCCGCACCGAGCGCGGCGTGATTGAGAAGCCGGGCCATCCCGCTCCGCCAGCGCGGAATCAACCGCCCATCCGCTGCCGTCCAGGTGAGCGCGCGCGGCCAGCGGGCGAGAAGGACGCGCGCCGTCCGCTGGGTGATGCCGACGCCCGGATGCTTGCCGATGTCGTGCAGCAACGCCGCCGCCAGCAGGTCGGTGTCCGTCTCTCCGTTCATCATGAGCATTCGATAGACCTGGAGCGCATGGCGTTGATCGGCTTTCGGCAGCGCGCGGAAGGTACGTGCCGCCGGCAGAGGGAGGAGAGCGAGTGCCACGCCGCGCGCCGCGCTGTCCAGCGGTGCAAGCGGTGAGAGGAGCGCGCGCAATCCCTGGGTGGTGCGGTAGCGGATGGGGCCAACCCCCCTCGCCGCGTCAGAAGGAGCCGAAGACACCGGATGTTCCCCGAATCAGGTGCGTCAGGGTGTCGTAGACGGGGATGCTGATATTGAAAAGAATTGGCTGAAGCGGGGCAAAGAAAATGACGAGGAAGAGGATGATAAAGCCGTAGCGGTCGAGCGGTGCGAGGATCGGATACCAGAAATCCGGCAGGATGCCCGTGAGAATCTTCAAGCCATCGAGCGGCGGGAGCGGGATGAGGTTGAAGGCCGCGAGCGCGAGATTGAGGGTAATCAGCGTGTTGATGAAGGTCTGCGCGTACGGTGGCAGATTGGCGAAGCCGGTCGCGAAGATGCGCTGCGGCACGGCGAGCACCAGCGCGAGAATGACATTCGAGATTGGCCCCGCCGCCGCGACTAACGCCACACCATGCTTGCCCCAGCGCATCCGGTACGGATTGAACTGCACCGGCTTGCCCCAACCGAGGCCGAAGCCGGTCAGCGCGACGAAGATGAGAAAGAGGAAGCCGATCGGGTCGAGGTGCGCGATCGGGTTCAGTGTCACCCGGCCTTGCTCGCGCGGTGTTGGATCGCCAAGCACTGTCGCCATGTAGGCGTGCGCGAACTCATGGATCGCGATGCTGATGATGAAGGCAATCAGGATCGAGACGAAGACCTGCGGATTGACACTCGTGCGACCAAACACAGTGGCGGCTCCCGATTCGCGAAGCGAGCGCAAGGGGGAATGGTATCTCTACGGCGCACATCTCGTGCATTGTACCATCCGCCCTCACCGATTCCCGAAATATGCCGGACAAAAAACTGCCCCACCATAGTGGCAGGGCGAAATCAGACCCTATCCCGTATTTTTCCCCTCTCCTTTGCCTTGAGGCAAAAGAGAGGGGCCGGGGGTGAGGTTCCCCGCGCTAGTCCCCCACCGATGCCGTCGGCTTGATTTCCGCGTTCGGGCTTTCGGCGGTGTAGAGGTGACAGGCGACGAAATGGTTGCCGCCCTTGTCCTCGAACGGCGGTTCGACGACATCGCAGACGCCCTTGATGGCGTACTGGCAGCGGGTGTGGAAGTGGCAACCGGCCGGAGGGTTGATCGGGCTGGGGACGTCGCCCGTCAGGATGATCCGCTCGCGCTTCTTCTCGATCACCGGGTCCGGAATCGGCACGGCGGAGAGGAGCGCTTTGGTGTACGGGTGCAGCGGCTCCTCATAGATCGTATCGCGCGTGGCGAGTTCGACGATCTTGCCAAGGTACATCACGGCGACGCGGTCGGAGATGTGCTTCACGACTGAGAGGTCGTGCGCGATGAAGAGGTACGTCAGGTTGAACTGCTCCTGCAGGTCTTCCAGCAGGTTGACGATCTGCGCCTGAATCGAAACGTCGAGCGCGGAGACCGGCTCGTCCGCGACGATGAAGGCTGGGTTCGCGGCGAGGGCGCGCGCGACGCCGATGCGCTGTCGCTGGCCACCGGAGAACTCATGCGGGTAGCGATTGGCGAAGTAGGGGTTGAGACCGACCGTCTCAAGCAGT
This sequence comes from Chloroflexia bacterium, assembly GCA_025928215.1. Classification (GTDB taxonomy): domain Bacteria; phylum Chloroflexota; class Chloroflexia; order Thermomicrobiales; family JALYUS01; genus JALYUS01. The sequence goes on from JAICJW010000048.1 coordinate 6,771, forward strand.
TCCTGCACGCGCTGATTGCGATGGCTGCGGTCCACGAGATTGTGAATCTGCATCGGCTCCGAGATGATCGAGCCGACGGTCATGCGCGGATTGAGCGAGGCATACGGGTCCTGGAAGATCATCTGCAAATGGCGGCGCATCTTCCGCATGTCGCCCGCATCGAGTTTCGTCAGGTCCTTCCCCTGGAACTTCACTTCGCCGGAGGTCGGCTTGTAGAGTTGGAGGATGGCACGGCCCGTCGTGCTCTTGCCGCAGCCGGATTCACCGACGAGGCCGAGGGTTTCGCCCTTCTTGACGGCGAAGGAGACGCCGTCCACGGCCTGCACCGCGCCGACCTTGCGCTGCAAAATGATGCCCCGTGTGAGCGGGAAGTGCATCACGAGGTCATTGACCTCGAGCAGCGTCTCACCGACTCCATTTGCGCCGTTCATCGCCGGCTTTGCCTCGGTTGAGACCACCTGATCCGCCATTATGACACCTTCTCCCCGTTGACGATGTTGAACCAGCACGCGATCTCATGGCCGGGAACGACCTCGCGCAGGAGCGGGTTCTGCTGGAAACACTGTTCCTCCGCGAAGTCGCAGCGCGGCGCGAAGGGGCACATATTCGGCAGGTCAATGAGGTCCGGCGGCAGGCCGCGGATCGGCTTGAGCCTACCCTTCTCCTGATTGTCGAGGCGTGGGATCGAGTTCAGCAAACCGAGCGTGTAGGGGTGGCGCGGGTTGGCGAACAGTTCGTCGGTGGACGCCGTCTCCACGATGTGCCCCGCGTACATCACGTTCACGCGGTCAGTCATCCCCGCGACGACGCCGAGGTCGTGCGTGATCATGATGAGGCCCGTGCCGCGATCGGCCTGAATCTTCGCGAGCAGTTCGAGAATCTGCGCCTGAATCGTCACGTCGAGCGCGGTTGTCGGCTCGTCGGCGATGATCAAGTCCGGGTTGCAGGAGAGCGCCATGGCGATCATCACGCGCTGGCGCATACCGCCGGAGAACTGGTGCGGATACTGACCGACCCGCTCCTCCGCGTTCGGGATGCCGACCATCTTCAAGAGTTCGACGGATCGCTCGCGCGCCTCTGCCTTCGACATGCCGAGGTGGAGCATGATCGCTTCGCTGATCTGACGGTTCACGGTGAGCACGGGATTGAGGGAGGTCATCGGGTCCTGGAAGATCATCGCGATCCGGTTGCCCCGGACACTGCGGACTTCCTCATCGCTCATCTCGAGGATGTTGTCACCCTGGAAAATGATCGCGCCGTCCACGATCTTGCCCGGCGGCGTCGGGATCAGGCGCATCAGGGAGAGCGCCGTGATGGACTTGCCGCAGCCGGACTCACCGACGATGCCGAGCGTTTCACCGGGCATGACGTGAAACGAGACGCCATCCACGGCCTTGACGACGCCGTCTTGCGTGAAGAACTGCGTCTTGAGATTTGTCACATCGAGGAGCGGGCCTTGCCCGTCCCACGAACCCTTCTTACCCCTGGCTGGCGCCTTCGCTACTGCCATACCAATTTACCTCCCCGTATCCTGGGGCGATGGGCAGCCCAACGGCGGCTGACCCTACGACCGTCTCTCCCCGCCGCCTGCACCGACATCTCCGCGTACACTAGTTCGTCACGCGGTGTGATCCCCACCTGCATTCTCACGTCGGCACCTGTTTTGGGGCGCCGTATTCGCGGCGATGCGGCAGTATACCATCCCCCCCTTTCCGCATGCAACACGCATGGAAACGGGCAGCTGAATGAGCGGATGCCCCCGTATTCGGGTTCGACATGCCACGCATGCGCCCAGAGATGCCAGGCATCTTGGACGCACTCTTTACCGGATTATATGGCGTGGAAAGGTGGGAAACAATGCGCCTTCAGCCTCCGTGGTATACTTCCCTTCCGGCCCGCGACCGGGCGCCGAGAACCGGGGAGAAGTGGGGATGCCGGGGTGCGATGGCTCGCGATCGGATTGATGGTGATAGGCGCGCTGCTCCTTGTCGTCTCGCTCTTCGCGGATGCGTTGGGCCTCGGGGCGGCGGGCAGTGATTTCGGCTGGAAACAGTTGATCGGCACGATGCTCGGGGCAGGTCTTTGCCTGGGCGGTCTGCGCGGGTGGTGGGCGATGTCCCGCACGCGAGCGAACGAAACGGAGCGTGAAGGTTGAAGGGAGTAATCCTCGCGGGGGGGTTAGGGACGCGGCTCTATCCGCTCACGCACGCCACCAGCAAGCAACTCTTGCCCATCTACGATAAGCCAATGATCTACTACCCGATTCAGACGCTCGTGCGCGCCGGGGTGGATGACATTATGGTCGTCACGGGCGGGCCGCACGCAGGCGATTTCATCCGCGTACTGCGCAACGGGCGGCAGTTCGGCGTCCGCCACCTCGAATACACCTATCAGGAGAATCCGGAGGGTGGCCTGGCCCAGGGGCTGGGTTTGTGCGAAGAGTTCGTGAACGGCGAGAGCGTCGCTTTCATCCTTGGGGACAACACGACGGATGCGGAGATCCGCCCGGCGGTGGAGCGGTTCACTGGCGGCGCGATGGTTTTCCTCAAGCACGTGCCGGACCCGGAGCGCTTCGGCTGTCCGGTCTTCTCCACCGAGGATCCGCTGCGGATCGAGCGGATCGAGGAGAAACCGGCGTACCCCGGTAGCCGGTATGCCGTCACGGGGCTGTACCTCTATGACGCGCAGGTCTTCGAGCACATCCGCGCGATCACGCCATCCGGGCGCGGGCAGTTGGAGATCACGGATGTGAACAATGCCTACCTGCGGAGCGGCAACCTGGCATGGGAAGAACTGGACGGCTTCTGGAGCGATGCCGGGACGTTCGAGAGCCTGTACGGCGCCAACAAATACTGGGCAGAAAAATCAAGGACTGAGGACTGAGGACTGAGGACTGCGCGACGAATAAACGAGACCGGGGCGGTAGCGACGAGGCGAGGGTGTTTCCCTCAATCCTCAGTCCTCAGTCCTCAGTCCTACTGAGGATGACGTGATGCTTGAGCAAGAAGAACAGTACGCCGCGAACGCGATAGCGCGGGCGCTTCAGGAGATGGGATACACACCTCCGCCGAAAATGCCCGCGCTCAGGCGTATTACGTTCGAGGGCAAGTGGGGCGTCGCCTCGACGGTCGCGATGCAGATGGCAAAGGGAGACAAGGCGAAAGCGGGCGAGGTCGCGGCGGGTATCGCGGAGCGTTTGCGCGCGCTCCATCATTTCGCCGATGTCTATGCCGAAAACGGCTATGTCAATTGCCTCTTCGATTTCGATCGGGTCGCGACGGCGGTCGTTCAGGCCGTGCTGTCAGCAGGTGACGCGTACGGACACGGTGCGCCGATCCCCGGTCGCGTGATGATCGAATACGCCCAACTGAACACGCATAAGGAATTTCACGTCGGCCATCTGCGGAACGTCGCGCTCGGCGCGGCGCTCGTGCGGATCATGCGCTTCGCGGGGTACGATGTCGTCGCGGCCTCCTATATCGGCGATATCGGGTTGCACGTCATCAAGTGCCTCTGGTGCTATCGGGAATTCCACATGGGACAGGAGCCAACAGACCCGGCGCAGCGCGGACGCTGGCTCGGCGAACTCTATGTGGAGGGAGACCGGCGGCTCGCGTACCGCAAGAATGTCAGCGACTTCATCGAGCGGTTGGTGCTGGAGGATATGGTCTTCAATGGCCAGGTTGACTCCATCATGAAGGAGTTAATCCACGCGGGCATCCCCCACGGCGATGTCGCGAAATTGATCGGCGTCCTCGCCAGCCATAAACCGTTCGATCCCACCGTCTATGCGAATGACGACATGATCTCGATCTTCTGGGAGCATATCGGCGCGGAATTGCGCTCCGAGAAGCGGCGCGATGCGATCAAGCATCAGACGGACGGCCTGAATTCCGACTCGCTCGCCGGCTTGTGGGCGGAGTACCAGCGGCTGGATGCCCACTTCAAGACGTGGTGGTAGCCGAGTGCGACATGGGAAGCCGACGTGCGCGCCCTCTTTCTGGCATGGGATCGGAAAGAGAAGGCGGTTGTCGCGCTCTGGGAAAAGACGCGGCAGTGGAGCCTCGACGAACTGGTGCAACTCTTCGCGCAACTCGGCGTGCCGATTGATGTCTACTTCTACGAGAGCGCGGTCGAGGAACCGGGCCGTGTCATCGTTCAGAACCTGCTCGAACGGGGCATCGCGGAGGTCAGCGATGGGCTGCCCGTCGTGAAGATTGACGAGAAATTGGGGCTGGAGAAGGAGACATATCGAACACTCCCAATTCTCCGCTCCGACGGCACAACGCTCTACGCGACGAAAGACCTCGCGCTCGCCGCAGTGAAATTCGATCAGTATCATGTGGATCGCTCCATCTATGTTGTGGATGCGCGGCAATCGCTCTATTTCCAGCAGATTTTCAAGATTCTCGAATTGATGGGTTTCGCGCAGGCCGCGCAATGCCGCCATCTCCCCTATGAGTTCCTGACCTTGCCCGAAGGGACGATGTCTTCTCGCTCCGGCAACGCGATCTTCTTCGAGGATGTCGCGGCGGACGCCATTCAGCGGGCGCGCGCCGCCGTGGAGGAGAAGAACCCCGATCTATCGGAGGAGGCCAAGGCGGAAATCGCGCGGGTCATTGGCATCGGCGCGCTCCTCTACGGCATGCTGGATCGGGACAATAATAAAGTCATCGTCTTCGATTGGGAGCAAGCGCTCTCCTTCGACGGCCACGCCGCCCCGTATATCCAGTACGCGCACGCCCGCGCCTGCCGCATCCTTGAACGCGCGCAGGCGGAGGGATTCGCGCTGCCGGACGCGACGACCTCCATCCATCTTCGAGCCCCCGCAACCGAAGAAATGGATCTCCTGGAACAGATCGGCAACTTCCCGGCGGAGGTGCGCCGCGCGGCGGAGACGGACAAACCGCTGATCATCGCGAACTACGTCTATGACCTCGCCCGGCACTTCTCGGACTTCTATGGTGCGTGCCCGGTCGTGCAGGCGGAACCGGAAACCCGCCTTGCCCGCCTCGCGCTCGTGGACGCGACGCGCCAAACCCTCGCTAATGCCCTCGCCCTGCTCGGCATCCAGGCCCCGAACGTGATGTGAATCCGGAGGAAGCCAATTGAACCGCAGAGATGCAGAGGAACACAGAGAAAGAGGGAGAAGAGAAGAACAAACGAATTCTTCTTCTCTCTTCCCTCTCTGCGTCTCTGCGGTTCAATCGTTTTCAAGCGGATGGTGCGTATGAGCAGTGAGGTGGAGGGAAAGCGGAATCGGTTGCGGCAAGGGCCGGTGGTGCCGGTGCTGGCGCCGCTCTGGCTCGGCTCGGAAGCGCCCGGGGTGGCGAATGGCCCGGCGACGCTCGACCGCGCGCTGCGCGCGCATCTCGCGGGGTGGGGGCCGGACGGGATCGGCCCGCGCCTGCGCCCGTCCATCCGCCTCGAAGGGCCGGAGGAGACACCGGCGGCGGGCGGCGACGCGCACTTCAAGCATCTCGACGCGGTCTCCGGCTTCTGTCGCACGCTCGCCGCGCGGGTCACTGAAACGGTGCGCGGCGGCGCGCTCGCGCTCGTCATCGGCGGCGATCACGCGATCAGTATCGGCTCGATCCCCGGCGCGCGGGCGGCGCTCGGCCCCGATGCCCGGCTCGGTGTGATCTGGCTCGATTCGCACGCGGACCTCAACAACGCCGAAACGACGCCGAGCGGACATATCCACGGCATGCCCCTGGGGATTGCCCTTGGGAGAGAGCAGCATCCCGCATTCCACAGTACCAGCCCGCCGCCGTGGGTTCGCCAGGAGGACGTGACGCTGATCGGTCTCCGGTTGCTCGATCCGGGCGAGCGCTCGTACCTCCGGGGGAGCAGCGTCCGCGTCGCTCCCGTCGAGGATGTGGATGCGCGGGGGATGGCGACCGTCGTCCGCGAGGCGGTGGAGGCAATGATCGCCTCCGGTGTGGACGCGGTGCATGTCAGTTTCGATCTCGATGTGCTCGACCCGCTGGCGATGACCGCCGTCAATACGCCCGTGCCGGGCGGCGTGACGGTTTCGGCGTGCGCGGCGGCGCTCCGCCACCTGCTCGACGCGCGCTTGCCCGTCATCTCGGCAGACATCGTCGAACTCGATCCGACGCACGATCAGGAATATCGCGGCGTGCTCACCGCCGCCTATCTCGCGGGCGTTCTCCTCGGCGCGACAACCTTGTGAGCAATGAGCCAATCAGAACGGCAATCCTCGCCAATGCCCTGAATCGCCAGAATGTGCGATTTCCAACATGCGATCGTGTATAATCGCGGAAGAGGCTTGTGCCGAATAGCAACGCGTGTGCGCTCCGCGACCGGGGCCTCGGGATCGTCGGGCGGATTCCTCGCCGATGTGAGAAGGTAGTGTATCTATGGCATCCTTCGCGACGCCGCAACGCCGCCCCCTGACGCCCACGCCGCTGCGTGCCGCTCCGGTGGCGGTCGAGAAGGAATACCCCGTTGCCGCCATGCTTCCCGACCGCGCACCGCATGAGCTCGCCGATCGTCGCCCCCTCATTCCGGCCTCCATTTCCCGCCCGGCTTTGCGTACCCCGGCGAGCCTGATCCCGCATCGCAAGCACACACCAGACTCGATGATCCAGCCAATCACGGCCTCCGTCGCCGATATGCCGGGCATCGCAGAGCAGGAAGCGAGCGATACCGCGCGAGAAGTGGCCCCCGAAATCGTTGGGGGCGTGGTTCAGGCGCGGATGTCGGTGAAGCGCGTTGGGTTCGGTGCGGCGGGTATGGGAGGCGGCGCGGGTGGCGCGCTCCCGATCCAGCGGAAGAATGTCACCGGCCTGCCCGATGCGCTGAAAGCGGGGGTCGAGGCGCTCTCCGGCGTCGCGCTGGACGAGGTGCGTGTCCACTACAACTCGGCGAAACCGGCGGCGGTAGCGGCGCACGCGTACGCGCAGGGCACCGAGATTCACGTTGGGCCGGGGCAGGAGAAGCATCTGCCGCATGAGGCGTGGCACGTGGTGCAACAGCAGCAGGGGCGGGTGAAGCCAACCGTGCAGGTCAGCGGCGTGGCGGTCAACGATGATGCCTGGCTGGAGCGCGAAGCGGATCAGATGGGTACACGGTCGCTCGCGATGCCACGGCAGGCGGGCGAACCGCCGGTGGCAGCGAATGGTATCCATGCCGGTGCGAGCACCGTGCTCGCACCGGTTATGCAGGGCGCGTTCATTGGTGGCAGTGCGGCGGCAGATGCCGCATTGTTCGAAAAGCAGCCCGTCGCCGACGAAGCGATTGACCTGGCGGCTTCGAAGTCCGCTGCCAAAGCGGCCACCCTCGGTATCACGGCCACCAACTTGAAGCACTACCTGAACCGGCACACATTCAAATACCAGCCGTTGAGTTCATCGAGTACCTATCCCCCGCAGACGGGAATGTTTCCCATCGGCACCGACAAGGACGACGTCAAGAACATGGTGGTTGAAGCGATCGGCTTGGTGCCTGACAGCACACCCGTGACGAGCGATATCGAATCGGTGCTGGTTGACCTGTCGAACGGGTTGCGCGTGAATCTCGGCGCGCTCGCCGGGGGCAAGTTGCAGGCGTTCTTCCCGCAGGGCGGGACCGGCTTCCACAGCTACACCAACGTGGAGTTGCAGGCCATCAAAAAAGAAAAGGACGACCTGGAAGCCCCGATCAAGGCGGCGGCCGAGAAGTTGGCGAAGGAGAAGAAAGACAAGAAGGAAGCGGAAAAAGCAGAAAAGCTTGCAAAGAATAAAGCCTTTCTCGCCGCGAAGGCCGCGAAGGCCGCCTCACCCCCCACGACCGCACCACCCACCGATCCGACGAAAATAACGTGAGAGGGGACAGCATGAGCGAGACGGAAGCGCGCGCTGCCCGGCTCACGGTCCGGTTCTGCTACTTTGACTTCACCGACGAGGACGCGCTCTCCTGCGTTCCCGAGCCGGCGAATCAGGATGAATTGAACGAGTTTCCCGCCCTGCTGGATGACAACGAGCGTGATAGTGGCGAGATCGTACTCGAACGCGGCGATGTGGCGATCCGTATCAGGGACTCGCTCGATGCGATGGTCTCACTCTTCTGCCTCGGCGCGATCGCCGATCTGGTGGATCGCAAGCACGTCGTCATCCGGTACTTCGAATCGTATGGCTACCTGCGGCTCGATCCCGAGGCATCCGACCAACTCATCAGCGGCGATTTCGTCCCGACGGTGCGCTTCCCCCGGGCCGAGCTAATCCCCGCATTGGCCGCCGCCGGCGAACGCTATGTGCAGTTCTTCGCGTACTTGCGCGGGGATGATCCGGCATTCGCCAGTTTGTTGGCGAATCTGCGCGATAAACTGGCACAGGCACAGCACGCGCTCGCGCGGTGGGACGGCACCTGATCGCCGCCCCTCGTGCCGGCTCGGTCATTGTGCCTGGCTGCGCCGGTGCGCGGTCATGTCATATCCCCCATTTGCCGCCTGTCACGCTACACTGCTATACTCTCCTCGATGGTAGAGCAGGGTGGCCAATACGCAGTGAATCCAGAAAATCCGTATAATTGGGCGTTCGAGGGGAGTATTCGGCGTGCAAAATCCGTTATCGTGGAACTACTTGACCGATGTGCCCGCCCGCGACCAGATTTTCGGCCCGCTCTCGATCGTCTATCTTGCGATCTTCGTCCTCGGCCTCCTCGTGACGGTGATCGTCAATAATCAGACCCGCCGCATCTTTCC
>JAICJW010000112.1 GCA_025928215.1 Chloroflexia bacterium
AAGGCGCCGTCGGTTGGCATCATCGGACTTGGCTACGTCGGGCTTTCTTACGCGGTTGCGTTCGCGGCGAGTGGCTGCACGGTCGTCGGCTGTGATGTGCTGGCCGGGCGCGTGGCGACGATCAATCGCGGCGAAAGCCCGTTGCCTGACATCCTGCCGGACACGGCGGTCGCCGCCCAGGTAACGGCGGGCCGCTTGATCGCGACGACGGAGGACGCGCCGCTCGCCGGGTGCGATGCCCTGATTATTGCCGTGCCGACGCCGGTCAACGCGACGTATGACCCCGATCTTTCGATGGTGCGCGACGCGACCGAGCGCATCGGGAGAGTTCTGCGGCGCGGGCAGGTGATCATTCTCGAATGCACGACCTATCCGGGTACGACTGAGGAGATCATCGTGCCGATGGTGGAAGCGAAAGGGTTCACGGTCGGCACCGATGTCTTCGTCGCCTACTCGCCGGAGCGGATTGACCCCGGCAACACGAACAGCGAGGGCTGGACGCTCGCCAATACGCCGAAGGTCGTCGGCGGCTGCACGCCGGAATGTACGGCCCGCGCCGTCGCGCTCTACGCGCGGATGACGGAAACGGTCATTCCCGTTTCGTCGCCGAAAGTAGCGGAGATGGAGAAGTTAGTCGAAAATGTCTTCCGAGTCGTCAATATTGCCCTCGTGGATGAACTCGCGCTCCTGTGCGATCGGATGGGCCTTGACATCTGGGAAGTGCTCGACGCGGCGGCGACGAAACCATACGGCTTCATGAAATTCGTGCCGGGGCCGGGGTTGGGTGGCCACTGCATCCCGGTAGACCCGCTCTATTTGACTTGGAAAGCGAAGGCATACGACTTCCCAACGCGCTTCATCGAGCTGGCCGTCGAGATTGACCGGCGCATGCCGTATCACGTCCGCGATCTCGTCGTCCGCGCCTTGAACGGGCAGCGGAAGAGCGTCAATGGCAGCCGCATCCTGCTGCTCGGCGTCGCGTATAAGGCGGATGTCGCGGACACGCGTGAGACGCCTGCCGCCGCGCTCTGGCGCTTGCTGGCGGAGGATGGCGCGGTCGTCTGCTATCACGATCCGCATGTGCCGACCTTCCGCGCGCCCGATGGCGAAACGTATGCCTCGACGACGCTGACCGACGAACTGCTACGCGCCGTGGATTGCGCCGTGATTGTCACGAATCACGCCGACGTGGATTACAGCCGCATCGTGGCGCGCACGGCGGCGATTGTGGACACGCGCAACCAGACGCGCGGCATCGAGGCGAGCGAAGGTAGCGCCGCGATCACGCGGCTATAGCAGTATGACTGTGACGCGCCTGGCGAACGGAACGGATCGCGCCGGTCGCCGCCTATGGCTGAACCGCCTGATCGTCGGCGCGTTGATCCTCGCTTGCCTGCTGCTCGCGCCCAAACTGTTTGCGGTTGCGCGCTATGACGCCGCCATTCTCCGCTTTCCTTTTCAGGTGGACGACGCCGAGGGCGTCCTGCTCGCCGAAGCGGGATTGATCGCGCACGGCACGAACCCGTACGCGTACCAGCCATCGCCCGCCCATTATTTCTACGCGGGACCATATACCCCGATCTACACTTTGCTCAATAGCGGCGCGGTCGTTGCCCTGGGGGCAACCTTCAAGTTCGGTCGGACCGTCCAGTTGCTGGCGACGCTCGCCGTCGCACTATGGCTGGCGTGGGCGGTGCGGCGATACGCGCGGGATTGGCGCGGCTGGCTCATTGGCGGATGGGTGGCAGCGCTCTTTGTCTCCGCGCACCTCGTCGCGGTCTGGAGTGTGCGCGTGCGACCGGACATGACGGCGCTCGCGTTCAATGCGCTGGGAGTCGTCGTGCTCCGCGCGTGGCTCGATGCCGATGGGCGGGAGCGATGGAACGAAAGCGTGTGGCCGCGTGGAGCGGCGCTGGCACGATTGGCGCTCGGGGCGGCCTGTTTCGCGCTCGGCTGGTGGACGAAGCAGACGGTTGTCGCGCTGCCGCTGGCTTTCATCATCGCCACGACGGTGCGACATCCGAAGATTGGCGCCACACTCGCCGCCCTGTACGCAGCGATGATCGCCCTCCCGTTTATCGTGCTGACGCTGCTGACTGGCGGTGGCTTCGCCCAGAAGACGGTCGGCTATCAGGGGTCGTGGCAGTGGCAGGCATTCCGGCGACTCGCGCAGCCATTCATGGAGCGGTATGCGTACCTGATCGTCATCGCCGCGCTGTGCGCGCTCCTGCTCGTCGTGCGTACGCGGTGGCCGACCGTCGCCGTCTGCTGGTTCGTGCTCAGTGCCGGCGTCGCTCTCGGCGCGGGGACGAGCGGGGGGAATCATAATCACTTCGTCGAGTTCGTCGCGGCATCGTCGCTCCTCGTCGGTCAGGGCGTCGCGATGCTCGTGACGGCGGAGACGGGCATCCGCCGTGCGGCGTGGATCGTGCCCGCGTGCGGCGCGCTCGTCATGCTGGGAATCACGGCGGCGGCGCTCAGCGAGCGGGAGAGCAGCACGGGCTGGCTGGCGCGTGACTTTCACATGCCGACTTCGTCGGAGCGCGCGGGGCTTGCGCAAGTCGCCTCGTATATCGCGAATAGCCCCGGCCCGGTGTACAGTAACAATGTCGGTATCCTCGTCGTCAGCGGGCAGACGGTGCGCGTCACCGATCCCTTCACGATGGCGGCGGAGGTGCGCCTTGGCCGGTGGGATGACGCGCTGCTCGTCGCGGATGTGGAGGCGGGGAAGTATCCATTGATCGCGCTCAGTTACAATGACGTGGCGGCGCTCGATCCGGCGTTGCCGCCAACCGACGCAACGCCGGGGCTGATCCGCGCGATTCAGTCCCGGTACCGGCTAATCGAACGGAATGTCTTGCGACTCTATGTGCCGAAGTGAGCGAAGAACGAAGGAGCGGACGGTGAGTGACGAACAACGCGGCGCGACGACCGAGGAACCGGCGATCAGTGAGGACCTCCTGAAGTTACTTGCCTGCCCGTGTAGCCATCACGCGCCGCTCCGATTGGAAGGGCAGCGGCTGATCTGCACGGACGGCGCGTGCAGCCGCGTTTTCCGCATCGAGGATGGCATCCCGATCATGCTGCTCGACGAGGCCGAGGGCGATGGCCCGCCCGCATAAACGCAGGGCTGCAGGATGCGGTTGCCCCCTGGGCGGTATGAGGACTGAGCGGAGCGCGCTGCATTTCGCGTTCCTCTATCCACAGATCAAGAAACTGACGGGTGCGCAGCGGCTCATTCTGCAACTGGCGCGATACACCATCGCGGCCGGGCATCGCGTCACGCTCGTCACGCACCGGCTGAGTGACGAGCCGCGCGCCGTTATGCCTCCCGACCTTGCGGTGATCGAAACAGGCCGCCGCGTGGACTGGTTCGATCACCATTACGCGGACGCGGCGCTGGAGTATGCCCTCGGACCGCAGTTGATTCGACATATCCCGAAAGACGTAGACACGCTGCTCGGCTTCGGCCCGCCATCGCTACCCGCGCTCTGGTGGGCGCGGCGTCAGGGGTGGGGGGCGCCTGCACGACCGCTCCTCGCCTTTCTCTACGAGCCACCACGCTTCGTGGACCGGGATCGCGGCGATGTTGTCGCCGGTCTTGGTCTCGTTGGCCGCCTCGCCTCGCCGCTGTTCGCGGTCTATGGCGCCGTGGATCGTCGCTTCGCGCGGGCGGCGGACGCGCTGCTGGCAAATGGAGCGTATGGGGCGGCACGGCTCGCTTCGGTCTATGGGCGAGACGCGGTTATCCTGCCGCATGGCGTGGATTTTCGCGCGGCGGACGAACGGGCGGTCGCGCGGGTGCGGGCACGCTATCGCCTGCCGGAGAATGCGCCGGTCATTCTCACCGTTAACCAACTCCATCCGCGTAAACGGATTGATCTCTTCATTCGAGCCGTCGCCGGTGTGCGCGAAACCCATCCGGCGGTGATCGGGCTGATCGTCGGCCGGGGGGTGGATGAGACGCGCCTGCGCGCGGAAGCCACCCGCTATGGCGTGACGGACGCGATCCGTTTCGCCGGTTTCGTCGCGGACGACGATCTGCCCGCGATGTACGGTAGCGCGACGGCATATCTGCACACGGGGCGCGATGAGACCTTTGGCTTGTCCGTCCTTGAAGCAGCATGGAGCGGCGTGCCGGTCATCACGGTGGATGAGGGTGGGCCTCCCGGTATCATTGGGGAGAACGGTTGGATCGTCCCCACCGATGATGCGATGATTGTCGCCGCGCTGAATGGTCTTCTGGCGAATCTGCCCGCCGCGCAGACGCGCGCCGAGCGGGCACAGGCGGCGGTGCGGGAGTGCTACCGCTGGGAGGATGGCGCGCGCGCCCTCATTCGGACTGTTGAGACGTTGCACGGCTCTTGACGACCGTGCGGCCCTTTGGTAGGATCAACGCGGTGAGGGAACGCCAGCCGGGGGAGTGTCGGAACTGGCAGACGAGCATGACTTAGGATCATGTGCCGCAAGGCGTGAGAGTTCGAGTCTCTCCTTCCCCACCAATCAGTCTCATTTGAGCGGAAGTGGCTCAGTGGTAGAGCATCTCCTTGCCAAGGAGAAGGTCGCGAGTTCGAATCTCGTCTTCCGCTCCATTTTTATACCTCCCAAATCGAAGAGCGATACTCCACAGGGGAGTCGGTGGGTGGAATCACGGCAATTGCCCGCACGGCATCGCGCACCATCTCTCTGGCGCAATCGCGATTTTGCCATCCTTTGGAGCGGTCAAACCCTCTCGTCCATCGGCACGGGTGTTTCCAATCTCGCCTTCCCGCTCCTCGTCCTCACCCTCACCCACTCGCCGACGCAGGCCGGGATCACCGCGGCCATTCGTGCGCTTCCCTATATCTTCTTCAGCCTGCCTGCCGGCGCACTCGTTGACCGCTGGAATCGTAAATGGACGATGATTCTCTGCGACTTGGGGCGCGCGATTACGCTAAGTAGCATCCCCATCGCCTCCATCGCCGGTTCCCTGACCCTCGCGCAACTCTATGCCGTTTCCTTTCTTGAGGGGACGCTCTTTGTTTTCTTCAGCCTCGCGGAAACTGCCGCCCTCCCCCAGGTCGTGCCGAACACCTCTCTGCCTGCCGCGACCGCGGCCAATAATGCCGCATACGGTGTGACCGCCCTTGTCGGTCCTTCACTGGGTGGGGCGCTCTATGCCGTCGGGCGGATTATTCCCTTCATCGCGGATGCGCTCTCCTACGCCTGCTCGGTCATCTCGCTCTTCTTCATCCAGGCGCGTTTCCAGGAAGATCGCCCGGCTGCCCGTCGTGGCCTCCGACACGAGATCACGGAGGGCTTGCGCTGGCTGTGGAACAACCCACTCGTTCGATATATGGCTTTCCTGACTGCGGGGCTGCGCGTCGGCGGTGGGATCACGCTCATCGCCATTGTCCTGGCACAGCATTTGGGGGCATCACCGGCCGCGATTGGCCTCATCTTTGGCGCGAGCGGTGTGGGCGCGATCATTGGCTCGATCCTCTCGCCCTTCGTGCAGCGGCGATTCACCTTCGGTCAGGCAATCACCGGTATCTGCTGGTCATTTACCGCAACATACCTGCTCTTTCTCGTGGCACGGAACCTTGCCGCGCTGGCAGCCGTGCTGTTTCTCATCGAACTGGTCTCCCCCGCGTATGATACTGTTCAGTTCAGTTACCGCCTTGCGCTCATCCCCGATGCCTTGCAGGGGCGGGTGAACAGCGTCTTTCGCATGATTGCCACGAGCATCCAACCGCTCGCGCTCGCGCTCACCGGCTGGCTTCTGGAGTATGCCGGAAGCATGGTGACGATTCTTACCCTGGGAGGCTGGTTCGCGCTGCTCTCCACCGTGACGATGCTGAACCCGGATGTCCGTTCGGCGCCCCTCCTTGCTGAGGTGCATCCCGCAAAATGAGCGAGAGCGCATATGCCCTGCTTGGAATGACGCCTCATGTTGTGTTGTTCAATTCCGCATGACACGTTTCGTTCCGCGCTCGACGTGGGCGCATGCCGATGAGGAGCAGCAATGACAGAACGACCGCAAATGAGCCGTGAGGACTTCATGGCCTTTATCCTCGATCACCGCGAGAAGCCGCGCAATAACCACCCGATGGACGATCCGACCGTGGAAGCCTCCGGTGGCAATCCCGGTTGCGGCGACATCCTGACGGTCTATCTCAAGGTTGGTGACAACGAGCAGATCGAGGACATCTCCTATGTCGGTGAGGGTTGCACAATCAGTCAGGCGGGCGCGTCGTTCATGACGAGCCGGCTGAAGGGCAAGACCCTCTCCGATGTCGAAGCGATGGGATACGACATCATCACCGACACCTTCGGGCGTGAGGTGATGGCGACCCGGCCTCGCTGCGCGACGCTCGCCCTCGGCACCATCAAATCGGCAGTGAAAAAATACCGCGACGAAACGATTAAAAAGTCGCTCAATAACGCCTCAAATGTGGCGGTATCGCCTTGACGTTCGGGCGATTTGGCATTATGCTCCATTTAGGTTGCAAAAGTAGCGACCAGGTTGACGAAGGAGCCACAATCGCGTACCCTCTCGGTTGTTGAGTTTGTCGCGTAACTTCATCGACTTTCCGTGCGTGACGTAAGGAGACGCTCTATGACAGCAACAGCGACGACCCCCGCGACGGATGTATTGGTTTCGACTGAATGGGTCGCTGACCATCTCAAGGATGCGAGTATCCGCATCGTCGAATGCGATGAGGACATTCTGCTCTACGAGATCGGGCATATCCCCGGCGCCGTGAAGATTGACTGGACAGCGGACCTCCAGGACCCGGTCGTGCGGGACTTCATTGGCCCGGAGCAGTTCGCGCAGTTGATGAACCGCAACGGGATTGCGAATGACACGACGGTCGTCTTCTACGGCGACAAGAACAACTGGTGGGCGGCGTACGCGTACTGGTTCTTCAAGTTGAACGGCCACCCGAACCTGAAACTGATGGATGGTGGCCGCGCAAAGTGGGAGGCGGAAGGGCGCGAATACACGCGCGAGACGCCGCACTATCCCGCGACGCAATATACGCCGGGGACGATTCACCCCGAATACCGCGCGCTCCGCGATGAGGTGCTGGGTTTCATTGACTACGCCAATGGCGGAAAGGGCCAGCACCCACACGGGCCACTGGTGGACGTGCGCTCGCCGCAGGAATTTTCCGGCGAATTGATGCACATGCCGGCGTACCCGCAGGAGGGCGCGTTGCGCGGCGGGCATATCCCCGGCGCTGCGAACATCCCCTGGGCGAAGGCGGTCGCGGAGGATGGCACCTTCAAATCGCTCGACGAGCTGCGCGCGTTGTACGAGGGGCAAGGCATCACGCCGGACAAGGACGTCGTTGTCTACTGCCGCATCGGCGAGCGATCCAGCCACACCTGGTTCGCCCTTCATGAACTGCTCGGCTACAAAAACGTCCGCAACTATGACGGCTCATGGACCGAATGGGGCAACGTCGTCCGCGTGCCCATCGAGAAGTAAGCCGGGCCTCACGCAACGAGAGAATCGAACGGCGGGATGAGTTACGTCCCGTCGTTCGCGCATCCATAGCCGCAAGCAAGAATCTTAGTGGTGGCGGGCTTTCGCCTGGCACCATCGAAGCAATGATGTGCGGCGCTCATCCCAACGACGCGACTTGCGGGCAAGTGGCGCGCCGCGTTATCATCGTCGGCGCGGTGGCACGAAACCACTGAGCGTGTGGTAATGCCACGGTTCAGATGAGAAGAAGGGAACGGGTTACACTGTGAAACTGACCGCCGAGCGGCTCCCGGAAAGCCAGGTCCGGCTTGAAATCATCTCCGACGAGGACGAGTTTACGACCGCGATGGACAAGGCGACGAAGCGGCTCGCGCAGCGCGTCACCGTGCCCGGATTCCGCCGGGGCAAAGCGCCACGCACGCTCGTCGAGCGGCATGTTGGCCGCACGATGATCGTGGATGAGGCGAACAACGCGCTGATGGATGATCTCTACCGGCAGGCGCTGGAGCAGGAGGACCTCACGCCCGTCACTCGCCCATCGGTCGAGGTCCTCGCCGCCGAGCCGCTCTCCTTCCGCGTCGAAGTGGAGATCGCGCCGACGGCGGATGTAACCGGATATGAGGATGTCCGAGTCGAACCGGAGCATATCGCGGTCACTGATACGGAAGTGGACGAGTACATCGAGCGGTTGCGGGAGGACAATAGCCCGTGGGTTGATCCGCCATCCCCCCGGCCGGTGCAGGAGGGTGACGAGGTCGTCGTGGACATCGCGGCATTCGAGGGCGATGAGCCGTTCGATGAGCCGACGACGGGCGCGACCTTCGTCCTTGGCCGGGATAATCTGCTGCCGCAGATTCGCGACGTGATTCTCGGCGCGACGGTCGGCGATCCGGTCGAGAAGACCGTGACCTTCCCGGAGGCGAACGGCGAGGAGGACGAGCGGCCAATCCCCGAGACGCTGCTCGGCAAGACGCTGAACTACCGGATGACTGTGCAGAGCGCAAAGGAGCGCGAACTGCTGCCGCTCGATGATGAACTCGCCGCCTCGCTCGGAGGCCGCGCGATGACGCTGGCCGAGTTGCGAGCCGATGTACGTGGCAACTTGCTGCGACAGAAGGAAATGCAGGCGCGCAATACGCTCGTCATGAATATCATGGAGAAATTGCGCGACGATATCGCAAAGATCGAAGTCGGGCCTGCACTGATTGACCAGCAGACACGCGAAGACGCGATGCAGCAATTGCAGCAAATCGGCGGCATGGGCCTTGATATCAACGAAATCTTCGGCAAGAACACCGCCGCGATAGACAACTTCCTCGAACGGATCCGCCCGGAGTCCGAACGCCGCCTACGCAACACCCTGATCCTGCGCGAGATCGCCAAAACCGAGCAGTTGGATGTCACGCCGGAAGAAGTGCATGAAGAAGTCCACCGCCTCGGCATGGCACACAGCGTCCTCGATGACGAGCGCACGGTCGAGTTGATTCAGGAGGACTTGCGAGAGCGCAAACTGCTCGACCACGTGATCGCGATTGCGACCGAGGGTAAGGGAATCATTGACGACTCCCCGGAGAGTGCCTATATCCTCCCACCGAGCGATGAGATTGAGTCAGAGCGCGCCGACGCACCCCCGGACAGCGGCGAGACGAAGGCAACGACCAATGAGGATGTCGCTGAGGCGAATCAGGGCGCACCTGCAGAGCCGCAGGCGACAGCCGACGCGGCGGCTTCCGGCGCGGTTGATACGGAAACCTCGCCTGGCCAGGATGCCACAGTGACAGAGAATGCTGGTACAATGATCGAGGATGAGACAGTGCCCGCGACGGACGCGCCAGCCAATGCCGATGCAACGCCGAAATCCGCGTAACATTGGCCGCGTCCGTCCCGTTATACCGATGGGAAGGAACCCGAGATGCATACAGGATTGGACATACAGAACATCATTCCGGCGGTCGTTGAAAGCACGAATCGCGGCGAACGCTCGTGGGATATTTATTCCCGCCTGCTCCGGGATCGCATCGTCTTTGTCGGAACGCCGATTGACGCGCAGGTGGCGAATGTCTTTATCGCCCAACTGCTCTTCCTCGACTATGAGGACCCCGACCGCGAGATTAAGGTGTACATCAACAGCCCCGGCGGCGAAGTCTACGCCGGCCTGGCGATGTATGACACGATGCAGATGATCCGCTCCGATGTCTCAACGTACTGCATGGGCATGGCGGCGAGTATGGGCGCGGTGCTGCTCTGCGCCGGGCAGCCCGGTAAGCGGTACGCATTGCCGAATTCGCGCGTCCTGATTCATCAAGGGTCAGGCGGCTTCCGCGGCAACGTGCCGGACATTGACATCGCCGCGCGGGAGACGATCAACGTCGTCACGCGTCTCGTCGAGATCATGGCGAACCACAGTAACCAGCCATTCGACAAGGTGAAGCGCGATACGGAGCGCGATTATTATATGGGCGCCGAAGAGGCGAAGGATTACGGGTTGATTGACGAAATCCTCATGCCGCAGCCGAAGAAGGTCGCGGGAGCGTTGGTAGCCTAGCGCGCCCGATGGGCGCGCATTGTACCGTGACGCCGGAGTGCTCGCGGGCGGAATGAGGAGCTTTGGGGGATGGCAGGTACGCGCGGAACGACGAATAGTGGGGGCGGAAGCCGGATGCAGTATCGCTGCTCCTTTTGCGGCAAAGGGCAAGACGAAGTCAAACGCCTGATTGCGGGGCCGGGTGCGGTCTACATTTGCGATGAATGCGTGGAACTCTGCCGCGAGATAATCGAGGAAGAGGAAGTACCCACGCCGAAGGTGCAACCCTCGTTCGCCGGCATCTCGACGCCGAAACGGATCCACGAGCAACTCTCGCAATATGTCGTCGGTCAGGAGATGGCGAAGAAGAATCTTGCCGTCGCCGTCTACAACCACTACAAGCGCATCACCGCCGGCGCCGAGCCGAACAATGATGTCGAGTTGCAGAAGAGCAATATCCTGCTCGTCGGTCCAACCGGCTGCGGCAAGACCTACCTGGCGCAAACGCTCGCCAAGATTCTCGATGTGCCCTTCTCGATTGCCGATGCGACGGCGCTTACCGAGGCCGGGTACGTCGGTGAGGATGTCGAAAACATCCTGCTCCGGCTGATTCAGAATGCCGGTGATGTCGCCCGCGCCGAGACGGGCATCATCTACATTGACGAGATTGACAAGATTGCCCGTAAGTCGGACAACCCCTCGATCACGCGCGATGTCTCCGGTGAGGGCGTGCAGCAGGCTCTCCTCAAGATCATCGAGGGAACGACGGCAAATGTGCCGCCACAGAGCGGCCGGAAGCATCCGCACCAGGAATATATTCAGATTGATACGCGCAATATCCTCTTCATCTGCGGCGGCGCGTTCGAGGGATTGGAAGACATCATCGCCCGCCGGATGGACTCGAAGCAGACGATGGGGTTCGTCCGCGACAGCGCCAGCAAGTCGAAGGTGGGGGACGACAACCTCCTGCGCTTCGTGACGCATGACGATCTCCTGAAATACGGCCTCATCCCGGAGTTCGTTGGCCGCCTGCCGATCACCGTCAGCCTCGATCAACTCTCGCGCAGCGAGTTAATCCGCATCCTCACTGAGCCGAAGAACGCCGTTATCAAACAGTATCAGCGCCTCTTCGGCCACGATAATGTCGAGTTGTCCTTCACGGAGGACGCCCTCGAAGAGATTGCCACACAGGCCGAGAAGCGAAAGACGGGCGCGCGCGGGCTGAAGACGGCGATTGAATCGCTCCTGCTCGATGTAATGTACGAGATTCCGTCACTCGACAATGTGCGTACCTGTGTCGTCAATGGCGAGACGGTCCGCAATGGCAAGCAGCCAATCCTGATGACGCTCGGCGGGCGTGAACTGGAACTCGAAGATACCGTCGCGTAATCATCGCACGAGACGAAATTGAATGGGCCGGGCAGCATGCCCGGCCTCATTCTTTCTGTACTACTTCTTTCCCATCGGGGATGATCACCCCATCCACCACGGCACGGAGCGTGCGGAAGTCTTCGACCATCCGCACATAGGGGAACCATGCCAACACTTTCGGCGA
>JAICJW010000382.1 GCA_025928215.1 Chloroflexia bacterium
ATGGCGGTCGTCGAGGTGGACCCGGACACCGGCGATGTGACGCTCCAGCGCTACTTCACCGTGGACGACTGCGGCCGGGTCGTCAGCCCGCTGCTCGTCGCCGGGCAGGTGCATGGCGGCCTCGCGCAGGGGATCGGGCAGGCGCTCTGGGAGGAAGTGGTCTACGACGAGCAGGGGCAACTGATCTCCGGCTCGCTGATGGACTACACGGTGCCCGTCGCGAATTTCTTCCCGCAGTTTCAGACCGACCGCACCGAGACGCCCTCGCCCCTCAATCCGCTCGGCGTCAAGGGGATCGGTGAGGCGGCAACCGTCGCCTCGACGCCAACAATCGCGAACGCCGTGATGGACGCGCTGGAACCGTTCGGTATTTCGCACATTGACCTGCCTCTGACCGCCGAGAAAGTCTGGCGCGCTATCCATGCGAGCGAGAGCGCGGCAGCGGATTAGGGAGCCTCACCCCCGTCCCCTCTCCTTTGCCTGGCGGCAAAGGAGAGGGGAGCAAGAAGGAGAAGACTGCCGCTCGCAGAACGGCGTTCGATGCGCTTGCATTATCGCCCTTATGTCTTTTCTATCCAGCAAATAGTATCTCTCTATGAATGCCTATATTCTTGCATCGCGATCAGCCTCAGCGTATCCTCGTTCCATCGCACAGATAGAACTTCGCATACCATCGGTGTAACTGTGCACTGCGGGGATGAGCGACCTTCGGTCTCGTTGCGAAAGGGGAGGAAGACTCATGACATACGCACGCATCGGTATGTACACGGCGAAGCCCGGCACCCTTGATGACATCTTGAAAAAGGCGGAGGCGGAACTCGTGCCAATGACCCGCCAGCAGCCCGGTTTCCGCCGCTATTTCACGGTGCGCACCGGGGAGGATTCGCTCGTCTCGGTCACGGCCTGGGAGACGAAGGAACAGGCGGAGCAGGCAGCCGAGCAACTCTCATCCTGGGTACGCACCGAGATGGGACCCGCCGTGCTGAAGGTCGAGAATCAGGTTGGCGAAGTGCAAATCACGCGCTTCCCCTCCGGGGATGCCCCTGGATATACCGGGTATGCCCGCGTCGCGGTCTGGCAGTTCAAGCCGGGCACGGCGGACGCGCTGGCCGAGCGGGCGAAGGTGGGGATGGTGCCACTCATGGAGCGAGAGCCGGGGTTCACCGGCTACGGGGCGGTGCGGACGGGGGAGAATAGCGCTGTCACCGTCACCGCCTTCGCGTCGCGCGAGCAAGCACAAGCGGCAGGGGAAAAGACGGGCGTATGGGTGCGGGAGCATGCCATGTCATCGGCCGAGTCGGTCGAACGCTCTGAGGGCGAGATTGTCTGGAGTGTGCGGGCGGGATAACGCGACCAAGCAGTACCACGGATAAAGGAACAAAAAGGTTACACGGGACGCGTCCACCTTGTTGCTTTATCCGTGTTCCTCGTTCCTTCTCTACTCCAGATAGGTCGTCGGCAACACGGTTTCCGTCACGCCCTCGCCGCTGCGTTCGACGCGGTAGGCGCGGGCGTTCGGGCGGGAACTGACCGCCGCGTGCAACTGGTCGTCAATGAAGTGGAGGCCGACGCCGTCATCAGCGGCGTAGCCGTCCTCGATCGCGCCACCGGCGATCAGGCGATGGTAGGTCGGGCGGCGCTCCGGCTCGCTGTCGTAATGCGGCGAATTGCTGCCGGGGAGAAAGCCGAGGCACGCAATTGGCGTCAGTGGGCCGAAGAGCGAATCGGTCGTCCCCTGCCCGAACCAGCAAATCGAACCCGCGCTGACCCCACTGAGAATGATCCCGCGCTCGTACGCGTCGCGCATCATGGCGTCAACGCCCCACTCCCGCCAGAGGGCCAGCAGATTCCGCGTGCTGCCGCCGCCGACATAGATGATGTCCTGATCGAGCAGCAGCCCCGCGAGATTGTTTGTGGATGGCTTGTAGAGCGAGAGATGCGTCGGTCGGCAGATGAGCCGCGTGCAGGCGTCATAGAATCGGTCAATGCCTATCTGGCTATCGCCGCTCGCCGTACCGAGATAGCAGATTTTCGGCGATGCCGCCGCCGTCAGTCCGAGGATGTACTGCTCCAATCGCAGGCCGTCCGGTTCCACCGACAGGCCCGCGCCACCGATTGCGACGATCTGCTTCACCATGCCTGCCTCCCCTTGTCATCGTGGCGCGGGCTGAAACCGACGCCACCTCATGACATGTCCTTCCAAGCGATTACGCCGTCTCGCTTCCGATACTCTATCAGCCCGGCGCAAGGGGGAAGAAGGGGAAGGAGATTCGGAAAATCTGCTACGATGCTTTGGGAGGGTAAAAGCGGATGAAGATCGTTGGTATCGCGTGTTTTGCGGTGCGGTTGCCGCTCGTTACACCATTCATCATCTCATACGGGACGTACTCGCATGTCGAGAGCGTTCTGGTACGGCTGACGACAGATACCGGCCTCGTCGGTTGGGGCGAGGCGACGCCGGACCCGTATGTGACGGGCGAGAGTTGGGCAGGCACAGAGGCGATGCTCCGGCACGACCTCCTGCCGCTACTCCGCGATCAGAACCCGCTCGCCCGGGAGGCGATCCACGCGCGCCTCGATGGATTGGTGACGGGCGCGCCGAGCGCGAAGGCGGCGATTGACCTCGCCCTGTGGGATATTGCCGGCAAGCAGGCCGGCCTTTCGATCGCGGCGCTGCTCGGCGGTCCGGTTCACGACACACTCGTCTGGCACGCGACGCTCTCCATTGGCGCACCGGCGGCGATGGCGGCGGAGGCGCGGGCGGCGGTCATGGCGGGGCACACCGAGATCAAGATGAAGGTCGGCGCGGCGCGACTGATGGACGATGTGGAGCGCATCATGGCGGTGCGCGCGGCGGTCGGGCCGGATGTCGCGCTGATGGTGGACGCCAACCAGGGGTGGCGCGATCCCGCGACGGCAATTCGCGCTATCCAGGCTATCGCGCCCGCCGCGCCCGTCTGGATCGAGCAAGCGATCCGCGCCGACGACTTCGCGGGGTTGGCGGAAGTCCGGCGCGCCACCGGCATCGCGCAGATGGCGGATGAGGGCGTTCACAGCGCGCGCGACGGCCTGCGGATCGCTGAATTGCGCGCGGCGGACCTCGTTAATGTGAAACTGATGAAGACGGGCGGCATCACCGAGGCGATGCGGTTGATCGCGGTCTGTGAGGCAGCGGGGCTGCGTTGCATGGTCGGCTCGATGGTCGAGAGCACGATCGCGACGGCGGCGGGCGTGCAGATCGCGCTGGCGCGGCGGGCAGTGGTGGCAAATGGGCTGGTCGGCCCGGTGATGCTGCGGGACGATCTTGCCACCGGCCTGACATACGCCGACGGCGCCATTCGCACCGACCCGGACGCCCCCGGCCTCGGCATAGCCGTGGACGAGGAACGCGTCACCCGCTTCGCCGCGACGACGCGGGAGCGGGCTGAGGAGTGAGGAAGGCCACGAGCGGGGTTCGGTGCGCAACACGCTGATCGTTTCCCGCATGGTATTATGGCAGATAGTGTCGTCCGTGCGACACGACAAACCGGCTGTCATGCACGGCATCACCCTGACTGGAAGACGCGCTGCTGAAGAGGACCGTCGTGTAACGAAAGGAATGACCGATGTCTGCGACTGGCACGGGAAAAGGAACGCACCCCGCGGGACTGGAGGGCGTCGTCGCCTGTGACTCCGCGATCTGCGCTGTTGATGGCATGCGCGGCGTGTTGAGTTACTTCGGCTATGACATTCATGACCTCGCCGATCACGCATCGTTTGAGGAGACGATTTCCCTGCTCTGGTCCGGCGAACTGCCGACGCAGGCGGAACTCGACGAACTGACAGGCCAACTCGTGAATGAGCGCCCCCTGCCCGGGCAGGTGGTGGATTTGCTGCACTCCTTCCCGCTCGACGCGCGCCCGATGCACGCCCTCCGCACGGCGGTCTCCGCGCTCGGCATGTACGACCCCGAGGCGGAAGACAAAAGCATGGAGTCGAACCGGCGCAAGGCGATCCGCCTCACCGCCAAGATTCCAACGATCATCGCTGCCTATGACCGCATCCGAAAAGGCAATGACCCCGTCGCGCCGACCGCCGACCTCTCGACCGCCCGCAACTTCCTGACGATGCTCCACGACAGCCCGCCGACGGAGACCGAGGAAAAGGCGCTCGATATCGCCTTTATCCTCCATGCCGACCACGAACTGAATGCCTCCACCTTCGCGGCGCGCGTCGTCGCGGCCACCCTCGCGGACTTCTACGGCGCGACGACGGCGGCCGTCGCCTCGCTCGCGGGG
>JAICJW010000498.1 GCA_025928215.1 Chloroflexia bacterium
ATGCTACCGTCACCGAGGTCGGCGTCATCGTGAAGTCCACCGTCTCGGCGAGGGTCAACTGATCCCACTGGCCGCTCGTCGCCAGCGCCGCGGCATCGACGGTGAGCGGTGAGACGCCCAAGGTCGTCTCCGTCACTGCCGCCGCCGGGGTTGTGCCACCGACGAAGGTCGCGCCGACGGTCGTGATCAGTGGTTGCGGCCCCGCACCGAGCGGACCGGCAAAGGTGATCGTGTATGGGCCACCCGCCGAGCCGGAGACCGTCACGCCGGTCGGGCCGATCGTCGGCAGCGCCTGGAGCGCGGTCGCTACCTGAGCAGCGGTCGTCGTCGCGGCGTATGCGAGGTTGTTGGTTACCCCGCCGAAACCGAGCGGGATGACGGCTGAGGTCGGCGTGCCCGTGACCGCGAGCGACTGCACTTCTGCGGTGCCAGTCGGCGCCGGCGCGGTGTTGAAGAGGATGTCACCGCCACCGAGGTGCTGGTACGCCTGCGGCTGAATCAATGTGCCGCCATTGCGGACGGCGATCTGCGCCGGCTGAAGCGTCGGATCAATGATCTTCTTCGTGCGGTCACTGAGTTTCCAGAGCGTGCCGGGGGCGAAGATGCGTCCATTGCGCGGCTGCGCCGGCTGTGGAACGAGTGGCGATCCCGCGAACGCCGCCGACGCCCCCCGCAGGAGGACGATGGCGCCGAATTGCCCGGTGATCGGCGTCGAAGGTGTGACGGTGGTGTACGACATGCCCTGTCTCCTTTACAACCAAAAAACCGGGTCGCCCCGGCATCCGAACCGCTGTGCTGTTGTGCGCCCTACTGCTTCCGCAGGAGGATACGAAACCGGTGCCCGGCCTCGTAGAAGGCCTTGCCGTCCGTCACATAGGACTTGCTGATGTCCGCGACCCATGCCGCGTCGAGGAGGTCATAGCCCGCGACTGACCACGCGCTGTCCGTAACGAGGCGGAAAATCTCCACTGCCGCCGCGTCGCCGTTCTCCGCCGTGCCGAGATCAATGCACCGGATATCCATCAAGGCGTTGATGCCGCTCGAGGTATGGGTGTTGAGCGGCACGGCGGAGCATTTGCTGATGGCGATATAGGGGAAAGAATTCCCCGTCACGTCCATGTCCCGCTTCACCCGCTGTGCGACGATGCCGGTGATCACCGCGCTGGAGAGCATCAGCGTCCGCAGCGCGATCCGCAGCGGTGTGACATCAACGGCGCGCGCGACGACCGGCGGTGTGACTGGCATTGCCTATCCTCCTGCAAAGAGCGCCCGCACCGCCGCGATGAATTCAGGAACCACCTGCTCGAACGCCGGAATGAGTGCCGGGTTCTGGATGTACTGCCCCGTGCTGAAATGATGAAAACCCAACTCCTGGAGTACACCGTAGCCGCCCGGTAGGCCCGCGCCGAGCGAGACGATTGCCGAGAGTCCCTCATGGACGATCCTCAGGGTCGCGGCGTCATCGCCGCTCTCACGCGGAATGTGGGGATAGGCCAGATCATAGACACGCTGCGCGTACTCGGCGACGAGCGCCTCGAGCGCGGCAAAGCGCGCGATCAGTCGGTCGAGGCCTCCGGTGCGTACCGTCGTTGTGATCCCCACCTCGATTGTCACGCACCCACCTCTTTGACGAGTGCGGTCAAGCAGACCCGCGTCGTGCGCGCCACGTCCGTGCCGAGGACGAGATAGGCGACCCCCGCGACGATCACCTGATCATTTTTTTGCAGGTCGGTCGCCATCGGCACCTTGAGCGTCATCAGACTGATCTCGCTCAGTTGCCCGGCCACCGCCGTCAGATCAACTTCCGGGATGCGTCGCCGGTACTTCAACCGGCACGCCACATTGCTGTAGACGGTCGCGTACGCCGCGCCCGCCGCGGATGGTCCCCCCGTCGCATCCTCCGCTCCGCCCTTGCGCTGGATGGTGCAGACGCCCGTCAGCGAGGCGAGCACATCTGCTTCCATCTGCGCCATCTCAGGGGTGGAGAAGGACGTAAAGGTCATCGCATCCTCGCTAACGGGGCAGGCCGCTCGGTGTCAGCATGTCGCCATAGGGATCCCCGCGCACAATGGCGCTCTCCGCGGTGATGCTCTGCGGATCGCTGCTCGGATTCGGGTCACTGGTCGTCGTCGCCAGGGTGCCGACGGCCACGCCCGCACTCGCACGCAGAATCTTCTCCCAGCGCGCGATCTCCGCGTTCGTGTCCGCATACATGGCGTCGAGGTTCTTGAAATACTCGCCCGCGCTGAACTTCAGATCATCCTCTTGGCGGCTGATCCGCGTCCGCACGCTCCCCTGGAGGATCTGGATGGCGTCCCGTTTGGTGTAGAGATAGACGAGCATGTTCGGCTTGCCCATCCCCTGATAGACATTCCAGAAGGCAGTGATCTGCGGCGCGAGCACACCGTCCGGGTCGCCCAGTTGCGCGGTGATCATCGCCGCCGTGAACGCTGCGCTCATGCCGCCCTTCCTTCCGTCAGCAACCTACGCGACGCGCACGAGGGGCGCTGGCGGCGGCGCGACCGCACGCGTCTGCTCGCGCCAGGTGCCGACGATCGCGCCGAGGGCGATCAACCGCTCCGCTTCCGCACCATCGAAGGCGTGCGCGGGAATGACGTCATCCTTGACATATCGCCCCACGCCCTCGTGCAGCACGAGCCAGTTCGCGCCGCCGACCGGCTCCGGGGTCGCGCTTTGCGCGGCCAACTCCGCCGCCGTCATCTGCTCGTCCACCGAGGGTTCGCTGGCGGCGTTCTCGTCGCCGGGTGTCTCGTCCGTGTTGTTTTTCGCCATCATGGCGCTCCTTTCGGATACAAGAGTGCCCCGCACGGTGGCG
>JAICJW010000349.1 GCA_025928215.1 Chloroflexia bacterium
GCGGCTGTTGGCCCGGCCTTAAAAGCCGCGGTTTGGGCCGCGGGGGTGGGGTGGGGGGCGGGGCCCCCCGCCTCCATCCGCGGGGGGGCGGCGAGCCGACCGCTGGCGACGGCGCCCTCCATGCTGTCATAGAAATCCTGCGTCGTGTAGCCGCCCGCGAGGAAGAGATTCGGGATCGGCGTCGCCTGTGTCGGGCGTAGGTGGTCAATACCCGGCTTCGGCCAGTAGACGGATTGCGGGATGCGTACGACCGTACTCTTGACGATCCGCGCCTGTGGGCTGGTATGCGGGAAAGTCGCGTCCACGTTCGCCTTCGTGCGCCGCACGATCTCATCATCCGGCAAATCCATTAGGTCACGCGCGGGGGCGACGCAGAATTCCATCCGGCTCTTGCCACCGAAGGCGTACTCCGGCGTCGTATTCGCGAGATCGGCATAGACGGGAATGCGGCCATCCGGGCAGAAGAGGATATTGTTCACATGCGTCACCTGCCGGTCGAACCAGAGTTGCACGGTGATCACCGGCACCCCCTCGAACTGGCTGAGACCCGCGAAGTACCGTTCATCCCGCCGCCATTGATCGGGGATGAGGCGGTTCAGCTTATGCACCGGCAGCGCGAGTATGAACCAATCGCCGCGCACGACTTCGCCGCTGCCGAGGGCGAGACCCGTGATGCGCCGACCGGAGCCGTCATGGATCGCTCGGATCGGCGCATCGGTGCGAATGCGGACGCCGCGCGCCGTGAGATAGTCCGCGAGCGGGCCGATCAGACGGTCCTGCGGCGAACCGTTGAGGAAGCCCATCTTCGAGGCGTCCGGTTTGCGGAGGAATTCGCCGCAGACATCGAGGACGATTTTCGCGCTCATCTCCTCGGGTGGGAGAAATTTGAGCGCGAGCGCCATTGGCATGAACATTTTCATCAGCATCCGGTCCGAGATGCCGAACTTCCGGTGCCATTCAGCATAGGTCAGGCCGTCCTGCCGCGCACGGTATTCCGGCGAGCCAAAAAGCATCGGGCCGAGCGCCTTCGCCAGCGACAATTTCTCACCCCAATTGAAGTAGTGATTGTTGAAGACGGCGGGCAGCAGATGGAGCGGCGCGGGGAACGGCCCGGTGCGGAAGGCGAATCGCTCGCCTTCGGAAAGCGTGTACGTCAATACATGCTCTTTCCAGAGGACGTTCTGGTAGATACCGATCTCGCGCATCAGATCGAAGATCTCGACGTACGCGCCGAAAAAGACGTGCAAGCCGGACTCGACCCAATCGCCCTCGGCATCGCGCCACGACGATACCTTGCCGCCGAGGATCGGCCGCTGCTCCAGCAGCTCGACCTGATAACCGGCGTCCACCAACCGCTTCGCGGCGGCGAGGCCCGCGAGGCCACTCCCCCCGATCACGACACGCTCACTGCTCACCACGCACCTCCCACCTCCCACCTCCCACCGCCACTGCATAAGTGTACGGCCTCAGATCGGAATAGATCACTCAGTCAAACGAGATGACTGCAAAACATTGACATGATCCGTATCAAGGTGTATGATCGTGGTGTCAACGACTACCTGGCACACGTCTGCCTGTGTAGCATGAGGAGGCACAGGAGTACATGCAAGACAAGGGACCACTCTATGTGATTAGCGTCGCGTCGCGGCTGCTCGCCCTCCACCCGCAGACGCTGCGCAAGTATGAGCGAGCGGGATTCGTCGTGCCATCGCGGACGGACGGGAATCTGCGCCTCTATTCGCCGGAAGACCTTGCGCTGCTCCGGCAAGTGAAGCATCTCGTGGACGAGCGCGGTGTCAACCTCGCGGGCGTAGAACTCGCCCTGACGGTGACGCGCCTCGCGGAGCAGTTGCTCGACCGTACGGAGCACGAAGGAAACACGGCGAAACTGCGCCGCGATATGCAGGAAACAATGACGCAGATGTTGCGTACATTAGGGCGAGACCGGGGAGAGTAACGAGTCAAAAGTCAAAAGTAACACGTCGAAAGCCGCCGCACGAATCCTTTTCCTGGTACTTTCCCTTGTTCCTTTTGACTGAGAGCGACGATAGGAGCGAAAGATGATGAATCGATTTACGGAGAAGGCGCAGGAGGCGACGCTCGCCGCGCAGGAACTGGTGATCTCAAAGCAGCAGAGCCAGATGGAACCGGAGCATCTGCTCGTGGCGCTGCTCGCGCAGGATGGCGGGGTCGTGCCCCAGGTCTTCCTGAAGATGAATCTCAACCCGGGCATGCTGCTCGCGGAGGCCGAGGCGGAGGTGAACAAACTGCCGCGCCTCTCCTCCCCCGGCACGACGAATCTCTCCGGGCGGGCGCAGAGCGTCCTCGTCCGCGCCTCGGAGGAGGCGGGCAAACTGAAGGATGAATACGTGAGCACGGAGCATCTGCTGCTCGCGATGCTCGATCCGAAACTGGGCGGCGGCGTGGAGCGGATTTTCCGCGCGCACAGCGTCACGCGGGACAAGGTGCTTGGCGTCCTGAAGGAGATTCGCGGCAATCAGCGCGTCACCGACCAGAACCCGGAAGGGAAGTATCAGGCGCTCGAAAAGTACGGGCGCGACCTGACGGAGATCGCCGAGCGCGGCAAACTCGATCCCGTCATCGGGCGCGACGAGGAGATTCGCCGCGTCATTCAGGTGCTCTCGCGCCGGACGAAGAACAATCCGGTGCTGATTGGCGAGCCGGGCGTCGGCAAGACGGCGATTGCCGAGGGGCTGGCGCAGCGGATCATCCGGGGCGATGTGCCGGAGGGGCTAAAGGGAAAGCGGATCGTCCAATTGGATATGGGATCGCTCGTCGCGGGGGCGAAGTTTCGCGGCGAGTTCGAGGAGCGGCTGAAAGCGGTCCTCAAGGAAGTGCAGGAGAGCGAGGGGGGGATCATCCTCTTCATTGACGAACTGCATACTGTCGTCGGCGCGGGTGCGGCGGAAGGCGCGATGGACGCCGGTAATATGCTCAAGCCGATGCTGGCGCGCGGTGAACTGCACACGATTGGCGCGACGACGCTGAACGAGTACCGCAAGTACATCGAAAAAGATGCCGCCCTCGAACGGCGCTTCCAGCCGATTCTTGTGGAGGAACCGAACGTCGAGGATACGATCTCGATTCTTCGGGGGCTACGCGAGCGGTATGAGGTGCATCACGGCGTGCGCATCCAGGATGCCGCGCTCGTCGCCGCCGCCGTCCTCTCGCATCGGTACATCGCCGATCGTTTCCTGCCGGACAAGGCGATTGACCTCGTGGATGAGTCGGCGGCGCGGCTGCGGATGGAGATTGACTCGATGCCCGCCGAACTTGATGAGGTCGAGCGGCGCATCATGCAACTGGAAATCGAGCGCGAGGCGCTCCGCAAGGAGAGCGACCCGGCATCCAAGGACCGCCTGAGCGTCATCGAACGTGAGATCGCCGATCTCTCCGAGCAGCGGGACAGCCTCAAGGCGCAATGGACGAGCGAAAAATCGGTCATCACGAAGCAGCGCGCCGTCAAGGAGCAGTTGGAGCAGACGCGCCAGCAGATCGAGGCGGCCGAGCGCGCGGCGGATTACGGCCGGGCGGCGGAACTGAAGTACGGGACGCTCACGCAACTGGAACGCGAGCTGGCGGAGACACAGCAGAAACTGGCCGAGCAGCAGGCGCAGGGCCAGATGCTCGCGGAGGAAGTGACGCCGCAGGACATCGCGGAAGTGATCGCCCGCTGGACGGGTATCCCGGTCTCCAATCTGCTGGAAAGCGAAGTCGCGAAATTGATCCATATGGAGGAGCGTCTGCATCAGCGCGTCGTCGGGCAGAACGAGGCGGTGACGGCAGTGGCGAACACGATCCGCCGCGCCCGCGCCGGCTTGCAGGACCCGAACCGGCCCATCGGCTCGTTCATCTTCCTCGGCCCAACGGGTGTCGGCAAGACCGAGCTTGCCCGCGCGCTGGCGGAATTCCTCTTCGACAGCGATCAGGCGATGATCCGGCTCGACATGAGCGAATACATGGAGAAGCACACCGTCTCGCGTCTGCTCGGCGCGCCTCCCGGCTACGTCGGCTACGACGAGGGCGGGCAACTGACCGAAGCGGTGCGGCGGCGACCGTACAGCGTCATCCTCTTCGACGAGATCGAGAAGGCGCATCCGGATGTCTTCAATGTCCTCTTGCAACTACTCGATGACGGGCGATTGACGGACGGTCA
Organism: Chloroflexia bacterium; assembly: GCA_025928215.1. Taxonomy (GTDB): domain Bacteria; phylum Chloroflexota; class Chloroflexia; order Thermomicrobiales; family JALYUS01; genus JALYUS01. Next base: position 4,178 of record JAICJW010000349.1, read on the forward strand.
GGGCCGCACGGTGGACTTCCGTAATGCGGTCGTCATCATGACCTCCAACCTCGGCAGCCAGACGCGCGCGGAGGAGATGCAGGAGCAGATTCGCCAGGGTATGGACGCGGTGAAGGGCATGCTGCCAGATGAGATGGCGGAACAGTTCAACACCGTCAAGAGCGACGCCGAGGAGCGCGACGAGGACGATGTGCGGCGCGGCTACATGGCGTCACTGCGCGAGCACTTCCGCCCCGAATTCCTCAACCGGATTGATGAAGTCGTCATCTTCCACCCGCTCGACCGCGAGGCGTTGCGGAAGATCGTGGACATTCAGATGGCGCATCTGACGAGGCGGCTCGCCGATCGTGGCATCGAACTGACGATGACCGAGGCGGCGGAAAACTACCTCGCTTTGCGCGGCTACGATCCCGTCTTCGGCGCGCGGCCCCTGAAGCGGACGATCCAGAAGCGCGTCCTCGATCCGCTTGCGCTCAAGGTGCTCGATGGCACCTTCCATGATGGCGATCACATCATCGCCGATCTGAAGCAGGGCGAACTCGTCTTCGAGCCCGCGGAGGCATTGACACCGGCGGACTAATCGTGAAGTAACAAGTCAAAAGGTACAAGTAACAAGAGGGTCACAATCCCATCTTGTTCCTTGTTATTTTTGACTTTCGACTCGCGACTAATAGCGCA
>JAICJW010000367.1 GCA_025928215.1 Chloroflexia bacterium
ACGCCCTTATCCCGACGCTCGTCACCCGTGCATCGCTCGCTCGCACGAATGCGCTGCTCGAATCCACGCGGCAGGTCCTCTTCGTCGCCGGGCCTGCCGTCGGTGGCGTGCTGATCGCGCTGATCCATCTGGGGGGCGTCTTCATCGTAGATGGCGCGACGTTTTTCCTTTCCGCGCTTATCCTCTCTGGCGTGCCGCGCGCCCAGCGCGTGGATGCACCGATCCCGACGGGGGAGGATGACACGGGTGGTGAGGGGCTGGGGAGAGCGATTCGGCGGGGTCTCGCGTATATCCGCACGAACCGGCTGCTCCGGCTGATCGTTGGCGTCGGCTCGGCGCTCAATTTCTTCCTCTCGCCGCTGCCGATCCTTATCCCGCTCTTTTTCACTCAGGTGCTCCATACCGGTCCCTCTGCCTTCGGCGCGGCAATCTCGATCATCTTCTTCGGCTTCCTGATCGGGGCGGTGCTCGTGGGCGCGTTCGCGACCCGCGTCGGCAAGGGGTGGCTGACGGTCTTTGGTGTCCTGCTCGCCGGGGTGGCGACGGGGCTGTTTGCCCTCGGGCCGCCCGTTCTCGTCGTCCTCGGGCTGGCGCTGCTGGGCGGTGTGGCGATCGGCGCGCTCAATGTCTGCGAGTCCACCGTGATTCAGGAAAATGCGCCGGACCAGATGCGGGGCCGCGTCTTCGCCGTCTACGAGAGTGTCTCGCAGGGTGGCCGGGCAATCGCCGTGGCGCTCTCCGGCGTGCTGGCGGACCTGATCGGCGTCTCGTCGCTCTTCCTCGCGGTCGGTGTGCTTGTGCTCATCTGCGGCGGCGCGCTCGCCCTCAGCCCGACGATCCGCGCGGCGCCGTAAGAATGCCCCCGGTTTCCTCATGCCACTTGCGGCAATTGATCGCATGCACTATCCTCCCGCATGTTGGGCAGCATCCCTTACATCACAACTGACCGCTGAATGGGACGAGGACACGACCGTCTGGGTGATGCGATTCTATCGCGAGTAGAAGGAGCAAGCCGGAACGGGAACGATAACGGATATTCGTGCCTGGGTTGGTTTATTTCTCTCGGAGTAGCACGAGAAAGAGGGAGAATGATGCGCACCCGAACAGTAACCACGCACCTCTCGCGCCGCGCCCTTCTCGGCGGGTTCGCCGCCACTGCCGGCGCGGCCATCCTCGCCGCGTGCGGTGGCGCCAGCGCTACCGGTACGCCACAGGCGGTCGCGACGCAAGCGAGCGGCGCGGCAACCAGCGCCGCCCCAACGGTTAATGCCGCCGCGACAACAGTCACCGGCGCCGCATCCGGCATTGCCCCGACCGTCGCGGCAGCGGCAACCGCCAACGCGACCGCCGTCAATAGCGCCGCGACGACCATTACCGGCGCGGCGACGTCTGCCGCGCCGAGCGTCAGTGCGGCGGCGACGACGGTCGGGAGCGCCGTCGCATCCGGGCCGTACACGGGCAAAAAACTGAACGTCGCCTATGTTATCAATGGCAATCTCGGCGATAAGTCGTTCTTCGATTCGGGTCAGCGCGGCATGGATCGGGCGAAAGCCGAACTCGGCATGACGGTGAAGACGATCGAACTCGGCAACGATCAGAACAAGTGGGGCCCCGGCCTCGCCGATGCCGCGAACCAGAATTACGATGTCATCATCTGCGGCACCTTCGACATGGAGCAGTACATCAGCGAGACGGCTGCGAAAGCGACGACGAAGAAATTCGTCTTCTTCGACGACAGCGTGGACTACAAAAAGGGCTTCGCGAATGTCTACTCCGTGATGTTCAAGCAGAACGAAGGCTCCTACCTCGCCGGTTTCATGGCGGGCATGCTCGTCCAGAGCAGTGACGCGAACGTCCTGAAGGGAACGGGCGGCGGGAAGAAAATCGGCTTCCTCGGCGGCTCGAACATCCCGGTGATCAACGACTTCCTCGCGGGCTGGAAGCAGGGCGCGAAAGACGCCGGGCTGAAGGACGCCGACATTCTTGTCTCCTATGTCGAGGGGCAAACGCCGTTCGCCGACCCGGCGAAGGGGAAGGAACTGACGCTCGCCATGTACAATCAGGGTGCAGGCATCGCCTTCAACGTCGCGGGCTCGTCCGGCCTTGGTCTGCTCGATGCCGGTGGGCAGGCGAAGCGGTTCACCATTGGTGTGGACTCCGACCAATACGCCATCCTCAAGGATTCCAAGCCGGATCAGGCGCAGTGGATCACCACATCGGTGCAGAAGCGCGTGGATAATGCCCTCTTCCGCGCCTTGCGCCTCAGCGGCCTCGATCAACTGAAGTACGGCGCGGCGGAGGCGGTGGGCCTCGCCGATGGCGGTGTGGAACTGGCGGACAACGAGAACTACAAGAAACTCGTCCCGCAGGATATACGCGACAAAGTCGCCGCGAAATCGAAGGATATCGCCAGCGGCACGCTCAAGGTGGATACGGCGATCAAATAGGGAGGACTGAGGCCTGAGGCCTGAGGACTGAGCGGGGAACGTCTCGCGCGGCCCTCGTCCTCGCCCTCAGCCTCTCGCGTTTTCCGTCCGATGGCGACGTGAAGGCTAGGCCAAGATGTCCCTCAGTCCTCAGTCCTCAGTCCTCAGTCCTGAATTTGTTTTGGAGGCGCGCGGGATCACGAAGCGATATCCGAATGGGGTGCTGGCGAACGATCATGTGGACTTGCGCGTCCTGAAGGGCGAGATTCACGCGCTCGTCGGGGAGAATGGCGCGGGCAAGACGACGCTGATGAAGGCGCTCTACGGATTGGAGCAACCGGACAGCGGGCAGATCCTGCTGCACGGGCAGCCGACGACGATCGCGAACCCGGACGCGGCGATCCGGCACGGCATCGGCATGGTGCATCAGCACTTCATGCTCATCCCCTCATTGACGATTGCCGAGAACGTTATCCTCGGTCGCGAGCCGGCGAAGCGCGGCGTCATCACGCGGGGCGATGCCGCGCGCATCACGCGGGAATTGAGCGAGCAATATGGCCTGCATGTGGACCCGGAAGCGCGTGTGGATGTCATCCCGGTCGGGGAGCGGCAGCGCGTCGAAATCCTCAAGACGCTCTATCGCGGTGCGGAAATCCTCATCCTCGACGAGCCGACCGCCGTCTTGACACCCCAGGAAACGAACGACCTCTTTCGCGCCGTGCGCTCGCTCGTCGCGCAAGGAAAAACGGTCATCTTCATCACGCACAAACTGCGCGAGGTGAAAGAGATTTCCGACAATGTCACCGTCATGCGGCGCGGCACGGTCGTCGGCACGGTGCGCACCGCCGATGTAACGCGCGAGGAGATCGCCCGGATGATGGTTGGGCGCGAGGTATTGGATCGCACGCGCAAAGAGGCGGCGGCGCGCGGGCCGCTCGTGCTGGCGGCGACAAACCTCAACTATGTCACGCCGGATGGCAAGCGCGCGCTGGCGGACGTCTCGCTCGAAGCATACGCCGGCGAAATCCTCGGCATCGCGGGCGTGGAGGGAAACGGGCAGACCGAACTGATCGAGGTGCTCGCCGGCCTGACGCTCCCCGCCGCCGGAAAGATCGTCGTCAATGGCAAGGAGATCACCGGCGACGGCGCGCGGGGGACGCGAGAAGCCGGTGTGTCACATATCCCTGAAGACCGGCTCGAACTCGGCCTCGCGGCGGAGGCGAGTATCGAGGAAAACCTGATCGTTGACCGCTACTACCGCGCGCCTTTCTCGCGCGGTGGCTTCCTCAACTTCCGGGCAGAGGCGGAGAATGCGCGGCAGGCAATTACGGATTTCGATGTGCGCACGCCGGACGCGAAGGTGACGGCGCACAGCCTCTCCGGCGGCAATATGCAAAAGCTGGTCGTCGCGCGGGAACTCTCGGCGCACCCCAAACTGCTGCTCGCCGCGCAGCCGACGCGCGGCATTGACATCGGCGCGACCGAACTCGTCCACCGGCAGTTGATCGCCACGCGGGACGCGGGTACGGCGGTCGTTCTCGTCTCGGCGGACCTTGGCGAGGTGATGGCGCTTTCCGACCGCCTCGCGGTGATGTATAACGGCGAAATCGTCGCCCGCTTCACCGATGTGCCATCCTTGACCGAGGAAGAGTTGGGCTACTACATGCTCGGTGTGAAACGACAAGAGACAATCGGCAGTCGGCAGTCGGCAGTCGGTGGAGGTGAATAGCGGGATGGACAGCGTGGTGAGAAGGGGATCCGGCACTCATGCCATCCAAAGGGCATCTGAAGCACTCCGCACGTTTGCTGCCGACTGCCGACTGCCGACTGCCGACCGGGGACACGCATGAAACAGCGGGCCGTGCTGCTGGAATTGGCGCGCGTGGTGATCGTCGTGGCGGTGGCGCTGGCCATCAGTTTCCTCGTCATCCTCGTCGTCTCCAAGCAGCCGGGCGAGGCGTTCAAGGAGTTCATCACGGGCGCGGCGGGGAGCCGGAACCGGGTGAGCAACTGGCTCGTCCAGGCGACGACGAAGGCGACCGCCGCGACGATCGCGGCATTGCCGGGGAAATGGAGCGCCGTCACGCCCGCCAGCAGCGCGCCGAGATAGAGTTGCCCCTCCGCGCCGAGCGAGAACTGCCGCGCCTGGAAGACGAGCGCGACCG
>JAICJW010000502.1 GCA_025928215.1 Chloroflexia bacterium
GCGGTCGGCAACCTGCTCATTCTGCTCGCCATTGCGATCACCGGCGTCGTACTTGCCTACCGCGCCCTGCCAGATACCGAGGGAAGGCGCACATGGCAATTCCTCCTTCTCTGGCTGCTCATCATGCCGGTCTTCACGCTTGCGGATGCCTATGTTGATCTGCTCCTGAAGCCGCTCTTCTACACAACGGTCCCGGTCGCGCTCTTCGGCGGCGTGACGGTCGTCTGGCTCTGGCGGCGCGGGCGGATCGGGCAGGCGACGGCGATTCTCTGCTGCGCGGCGATCACAGCGCAGGCAGGGTGGCTCTGGTTCCAGCGCATCGCCTACGCGGGGCAGGGGTAGCGACCGCAAACCGGGATGCGCCGTGCGTCTGAAAGGATGATGCGGTGCGAATTGGCGTGGAAAGGAAGACGATGGCACGAGAGAACCCGCTCTACAGCTTCGATGCGGACGCGGTCGCGTGGCTGGAGACGCGGATGTGGGAGGCATACTACGCGAAGCAGGACGCACGGCTCTTCATCTTGCTCGTCCGGCTCATCGCCCAACAATTCGGATTGCCGTGGGCACGCGCGCTCACGATCGCGCTGATGCTCGCGCGCCCGGCAATGCGCTTCGCCCGCACGCGCGAACACTATGAGGCGGTGATTCCCGACATCGCAGCGGCGTATGCACGGTTGCAGACGGAAGGCGGCTCGTCATTCGATGCGGAAGCAGTCGCCGCGCGAGAGTTGCGCTGGTGGATCATCCATCGCCATCCGTCCGAGGCGGGCGAGGAAGGACTGACTGACGCGATCGCGGACCTCTATGCGGTGGTCTATCGCCTGCCGCCGTCCACAGTGCGCGAGGCGGCCCGCCTGCGCGCGGAAGCGGCCATCGTCGCTGACGATGGCCGGAAACGGTACGGCGTACGCGGGGCGCCATACTGGGACGAGGTCGGCGCCCTGCTCCGACGCTCCTATCGCGCCTTGAAGGTGGCGGTGCAGCCGACCTGACGGCAGTGAAGAATCAGCACCGATTCCCGCGGGCCTTCTGGCTCATGGGCTGCGGGCGGCGTACCGAAAACAATCGGTCGTGTGGTCATTGACCATGCCGGTTGCCTGCATGAAGGCGTAGCAGATGGTCGGGCCGACGAAGGTAAAGCCACGCCGCCGCAGATCCGTGCTCATCGCGACGGATTCGGGCGTCTGTGCCGGGATCGCCGTGTGTAACGGCCACGTGTTGATCCGGGGCGCGCCGCCGATGAATTGCCAGATGTAGGCGTCGAACGTGCCGAACGCATCGCGGACGGTGAGGAAGGCTCGCGCGTTCCGAATGGCGGCGGCAATCTTGGCACGGTTGCGGATAATGCCGGGGTCGGCGAGCAAAGCGTCCACTTTTCGCTCGTCGTACCGCGCGACAGCCTCCGGGTCGAAGTAGTCGAAGACCGCGCGATAGCGGTCGCGCTTGCGGAGAATGGTGTCCCAACTGAGGCCCGCCTGCGCGCCTTCGAGGATAAGAAACTCAAAGAGCATCCGGTCGTCGTGGAGCGGCACGCCCCATTCGGCATCGTGATAGCGGATCGCCAGATCATTCGTCGCCCACGCGCAACGGCGCACCCCCTCGTCCCGCTGATTGCGTTCCCGCTGATTGCGCGTCTCGATCTCGACTTCGATCATCGCTCATCCCCTTCCCTGTCCGCCCTCTAACGCACCACCCACAGCGTACCAAAGACCGACATGGCACGCGCATTGCTGGGGCGATGTTGACGATTTCGGGTAGTCGCGCGAGACGAGGAGGCGGGCAATGCGGCGCATCGGTGCAGGTTTTTTGATCGCCTGCGTCCTGGGTTGCCTCATCCTCACAACGACTGCCTGCAGTGACAAGAAAATCAGGGTCGCCGCCGACGATCCGGCCCTCGTCGCCACCGCATCCGGCCTCACGCCAACGCCGCTCGCGAACGGGCTGCGCGCCACACCGACGACGCCCCCGCCCGTACGCGCGCAGCCAACTCCACCGCCCGCGCCCTATGCGGCGCCCGCCGCCGCGCCGAGCGCCGCGATTCCCCGCAAAGTGATCGAGGAATTCTACAACGCGGTGCTGGCGAAGCGGAACATCGCCGCCTTCCTGACGCCCGCGCTACGTGCGCGCTCGAACGGCGACGGCTATGCGCTTCTCGGCGCGCAACCGCCGATGCGTTTCTTCAGCGTGGATGGTCAGGAGATGGGCGCCGACGGGACGACCGCGACGGTCATGTCCACACTCTCTGTCAGCAATGGTACGGCGAAGCCCCAGTTCACGATGAAACAGGCGGGCGATACCTGGCTAATTGACGGCATCCATGCGTGATCGCCACACTGATACCGGGGTGATGACGTCGGTGATGCCGGCCATCATGGTGACGTGAAGATAGAAGGCTTCCGCCTCTCTTGCCAGAATTCACGTGCTTGCAATATGATCCTGCCGTTCATTGCGCGGACGCCGTATCATGCCCGATGATCTCGCTCGACATGGGCCGGTCACATGGCTATACTAATGAGACCGAGATGATCGAGGACTTGGATGGGGGTGTATCCCCGAAGGAGGTACACGGACGCGAAGCGGGCGCTCGGGGACGAAAAGGGGCCGATGGGGTATGGGGAAAATCGGGTATGAAAAGGGTGAGGAGAGGACTAGTGAAGAAGCACATTCCGGTATGGCTCGGGATACTCTCGCTCTGCGCGGCGCTCGCGTTACCGGGGTTCTCCCCCGGTCAGACGACGGTGCAGGCCGCGCCACCAAGCGCGAA
>JAICJW010000316.1 GCA_025928215.1 Chloroflexia bacterium
ACACGAACGGCCACCTCAAGGGGTTCTTCTACGAGCCGACAATCCTCGCCAATGTCGCGCCGGACGCGAAGATCCTCCACGATGAGACCTTCGGCCCCGCCCTGCCCATTGTTCCCTTCGACACCGAGGAGGAGGCGATCCGCCTCGCGAACGATACGCCGTTCGGCCTCGCCGCCTACTTCTTCACGCGCGACATCGGGCGCGCTTTCCGCGTCGCGGAGGGGCTGGAGTACGGCATCGTCGGCTGCAACGATCCGCTGCCCACCGCGCCGCAGATTCCCTTCGGCGGCTACAAGGAGAGCGGCCTGGGCCGTGAGAACGGCAGCATGGGCATTGCGGAGTTCATGGAAGTCAAAGCGGTGACGATCGGGTTGTAGGCGGTCCTCACCCCGTCTTCTTTGGCACGCAATCCGTCGGTGGCGGCTGGGTCGGGTCGTTGATGAACGCCATCATCGTACTCAGACCGCAGTCGCTGCCGTTACCGAGGATGGAATGACCAATGCCGGGGAAGGTGACGAGATACCCTTTGGTCAGGGCTTGGGCAACCTGCTTGCCATAATCCGGCGGCGTAGCGGGGTCGTTGTCGCTGGAGAGGACGAGCGCGGGTACATCGCTCGTCACGGCTTGCGTCTCAATGGGGTTGGCCGGCGCGACCGGCCACTGCGCGCAGACATCGAAGAACTCGCGCACTTCGACGGCGAAGATTGGCTGCAAATCTGGCGGCAGCGCCGTGACAATCGCCGTCGCGCGATCGCGGCTGTTGAACGGCACTTCCTCGGAGCAGAGGATCGAGTAGTACGTACCAATGTTGATGTCCGGACCGGTAACGCCGAGCGCCTGGATGATGAGGTCCAGAAGCCGCGTGTCGCCACGCCGCACCTGTGCGATCAGTTGCGGGATGATCTGCGTCGCCGTCTTGTCATAGAACATCTCACCGATGAGCGAGGTCAGGTCGTAGCCGTCCACGACGACCGGAACGGTCGTGCCGCTCTTATCATCCTTCACCGGCGTCGTGATCGGCTGGGCATTCAACTGCGCGACGGTCGCGGTGTAGTCCGCCTGCAAGGTCGGGGCGCTCGCGTTGCAGGTCGCGTCCGCCGCGCAGGCCGCGAAGAAGAGCGCAAATGAGCGTTCAAAGTTCGTCCCGTCATCTTCAACGAGGTTCGCCTGCAATGGCACGGACGAGTCGAGCACCGCGCCGCGCACCGCGCCCGGAAAATCGCGCATCATCGTCAGCGCGACGCGCGTGCCGTACGAGACGCCGAGCAGATCGAGTCGCGGGTAGCCGAGCAGCGCGCGAATATCATTGAGGTCCGCTGCCCCCTCCGCGCTCGTGTACGCGCCGAGATTAATTCCTTGCTTCGTCAGCCGGTCCCGACAGACGGCAACGGCAACGATATCGTGGCTCGCTTTGTCGTCCGGGCTGAGTTCAACCTGCGCGTCGGCGAGGTCCTGCGCCGTCACCTCCGGGCAAGCGAGGTTCGGCTGTGAGAAGCCGACGCCGCGCTGATCGTAGACGATCAGATCACGGTTCGCGGTCAGGGCCGGCAGATCGCGCGCGAGGAGATAGGTGAGCGTATCCTGCACCGCCCCGCCCGGCCCGCCCTCGATATAGACGACCGGGTCCGGCGCGGGAGTGGCGGATGCGCTCTTGAAGACGGCGACGGGTAGTTTAATCGTCGGCCCGGTCGGGTTGGCGTGCTGCTCCGGTACGACGGCGAACCCACAGGTTACCGTCTGCCCCTCGATCTGCCCGTCCGGCAGTTTCCACGGGCACGCGGCGGGTTCGAAGCGCGGAGACTGACCGCTCACCCCCGCTGGCGCCGCATCGTATCCCGGCACCAGCACCCGCGCCGCGAGCCCCTGCGTTCCCATGCCGAGAAGCGAGAGCATGAGGCTGAGACAAATAATCACTGACGCCGAGAACCGTCTCCGTCGCCGCATCGGTGCATTCCCTCATTCCCAAAGCCAATTGCCCCTTGCACCCATCGGCAGGATAGCAGATCGCGGGAGGCCGTTCACTCGTCTTTCGCAAGGGCGGCAAGCGTCGCTCCTCGATCGCGGCGCATCTGGGCGATCAGATCATCCACGCAGGCGAACCGGGCATCGCCGCGTAACCATTCAATGAAGTGGACGGCAATGGCCTTGTCGTAGAGATCGCCATCCCAGTCAATCAGATTCGGCTCGACGGAGCGCGGGCCGTTATCGAACTGCGGACGCGGGCCGATATAGGTCATCGCGGGGTAACGCGTCGGATCGTCCTCAATCGTTACCCAGGTCGCATAGATGCCGTCCTTCGGCACGACGATGCCGGAGGCGACCTGCGTATTCGCGGTCGGGAAGCCGATCTGCCGCCCACGCCCCGCGCCGCGCACGACCGGGCCACGGAGCGCATACGGCCGCCCCAGGAGCCGCGCGGCGGCGGCGACCTCCCCGGCGAGCAAATGCGTGCGGATGCCGCTGCTACCGATCATCTCGCCCTCCGGCGCGTCGCCGAGATGGACACGAGGCAGGACATTCAGCAGATAGCCAAACTCCGTGCCGAGATCGCGCAGCACATCGAGGTTTCCCTCACGCCCCTTCCCAAACGCGAAATCATCCCCTACCCAGACCTCGACAGGCCGGACGGCGCGCGCGACCATCGCCATGAAATCGCGCGCGGCGGTGTTCGCCGTCTCCCGCGTGAAGGGATAGATGACGAGCACATCCACGCCGAGCGACGCGATCAGCGCGGCTTCGTCTGCCACCGTCGTGAGACGCGGCGGCGCGGACTCCGGCGCGAGGATGGCGCGCGGATGCGGATCGAAGGTGAGGACGACGGAGCGGACACCCCGCGCCCGCGCGCGCGCGACGACGTGACCGATCAGCCGCTGATGCCCCCGATGGACACCATCGAAGGTCCCGATCGTCAGCACGGACGGCGCGGGCGAGAGGTCGGCGAGGGATTGCACAACAACGATCGGATTGAGGAGTGAGGACTGAGGACTGAGTGGAGATTCATCCCCGACAGATTCAGTCATCGTCTCTGCCTCCAGCCTTCTTCGTCGGCAACCGCCATTGCTCGCCACCCTCCATCACCCGCTCAATCCGCAGTCCTGACCACTTTCTTCGGTCGCCACGTGCCCTCTGTGCCGACGCCGATGCCGCGCCACGCACCCGTCGCATCGTAGGCGCGAATCATCGTACCATCCCGGGCACGGCTGTCCGGGATCGCCTTGCCCTGCGCCCAGTCGCGCGCCGCCGGATCATCGAGCAGCAGCGCGGGCCAGTCCGCGAGCGCGGCATCGGGATGGACGGCGATGCGCGGCCACGCGGCGCGCAAATCCGGCAGGGCGGCGAGTTCGTCCAGCGACCACGCCTCGCACAATCGAAACGGCCCCGACCGGAGCCGAATGAGCCGCGCCAGCGTCGCGCCGCAGCCGAGCGCCTGACCGAGATCGCGCGCGAGCGCGCGAATATACGTACCCGCGCCACAGTCTACCACCAGCCAAGCCAGCGGGGCAGCCCACGCGACGAGCGCGAGCCGGTGGATTCTCACATGCCGCGCCGGAACGGTGACGGCCTTCCCCGCCCGCGCCAGGGCATATGCCCGCTGCCCACCAATATGGATTGCCGAGTAGGCGGGGGGTATCTGCGTGATCTCACCGATGAACCGCGGCAACGCCGCCCGCACTATTGCAAGGGATATGTCTAACGCATTACCCTCTTCGATCACCCAGCCGTCGAGGTCATCGGTATCGGTCGTTGTGCCGAGGAGCACCGCCGCGAGATAGACCTTGCCGTGAGCGGAGAGGTATTCAACGATCTTCGTTGCCTCCCCAACGCAGACGGGCAGGACGCCCGTCGCCGCCGGATCGAGTGTACCCGCATGCCCGACGCGCCGCTCCCCCGTCAAGCGTCGCACGCGCGCCACGACATCGTGCGCCGTCCACCCCGCAGGCTTATCAACGACGAGAATGCCGGAGAAGGCTGGGAGTTCGGCGTTCGGCGTTCGGCGTTCGATGGTTGGAGTAGGGGCCGGATGTTCTTCGAACATCGAACATCGAACGCCGAACTTCTCCCCGCTCACGTCACCCGCCCCGCCGCCGCGACGGGCCAGCGATCCACGACCGCGCCGCCGCGTACCATCACCAGTTCCCCGGCGAGATTGGCGACCGGGCAGGAATGCACAGGAATCACTTCGAGCATCTCCCCGATCCGCACATCGCTCCCTTGCGCGTCGAGTTTCAGCCAGCCGTGCTCCTCTGAAAGCCCGGCGATCTGGATATCCTCCTTGCCAACGACGAGGCCATGCCCCGCGCTGCCCGTCATGCCGTGGACGCCGGTGTCCGACGTGAGCGTCTTCGATCCCGCGTCCATCACCGCCCGATCCCGCTCCGTGTGGCTGACAACCGTAACGAGCACGCGGAGGGCGCACCGCTCCGGCGGCACGACATTGAGGCCAACCTGCATCGCATCGTAGAAGGCATAGTTGCCGGGGCGCATCTCGGTGATCCCCGCGACGCTCGCCGTCGCCGGGCCGCCGGGAGTCGAGCCGCTGCTAACCCGCGCCGGAGCGAGGCCAACGCCCTCTAGCGCGTGGGCAGTGGCGACGAGCGCCCGACCGGCCGCCCGACCGACCTCAGCACGGGCCTCGCTGTCCGGATATTTGTACGTCTGCCCCTCGTGCATGCAGATGCCGCCGAAGTGGAGGCCGGGCGCCGCCGCCACCTTTTGCGCGAGGGCGACGGTCGCCTCACCGGGCGCGACCCCGACCCGCCCCAGCCCGGCATCCACCTTGACGAGTACGGCGAGCGGCGCGGGCTCATGGGCAAAGACGGACGAGAGCGCAGCGACCCCTTCCGGGCTGTCCACAATCGTTGAGACCGTCATGCCCGGCCGCCGCGCGAGCGCCGCCAGCCGCCGCACCTTCATCGCGGTGACGAGTGGGTAGCAGACGAAAATGTCCGTGATTCCACCGTCTGCCATCGCTTCTGCCTCGCCCAACTTGGCGCACGTGATGCCGACCGCTCCGGCGTCCAGTTGCATGCGCGCGATCTTTGGCGATTTGTGCGTCTTGATATGCGGCCGCAGTTGCACGCCCGCCGCCTTCGCCATCGCGGCCATCTCCGCGATGTTCCGCTCCAGCACATCGAGATCCACAATCACACTCGGCGTATCCAACTCCCCGTACCCCATCACCACCTCCGTCAAAACGAAATGCCAACCGCAGAGACGCAGAGGTCGCGGAGAGGGGAGAGGAAGAGAAGAACTGAAACCCTCTCCTCTCTATGTTCCTCTGCGTTCTCTGCGTCTCTGCGGTTCAATCGGTTTCAGCCTTCCTGGATGATGCCCGCGAGGACATCGGGGTCT
>JAICJW010000127.1 GCA_025928215.1 Chloroflexia bacterium
GGCCATCCGGTGCAGCGGTTCGTCGGGCCACTCGTCGGCCTCGCGCTCTTTCTGGAAATCCTCGCAGTGATTCTTTCCACCGTGCCGCTTGGCGCGGTGGGCACATTCACGCCCGATGCGATCGCGGCGGTCGGCGGGAACACGCAGGCGCTTGGCCGTAGCCTCTACGGTGAGTTCCTCGTGCCCTTCGAAATCGCCTCGCTCGTCCTGCTCGTTGGTGCGATAGGCGCCATCGTCCTCGCGCGGCCGGATTATACGGCGGCACGCGACATCGAGATTGGCAGCTTGTTCACGATTTCGCTGGGGCATCCCCAGGAGAGCACGATTGCCACGCCGTCCGTGTATACGGTCGCGCGGGACGAGCAATTGATCTTGCGCGCCGAGGAAGAGACAGACACGTTCAGTGAGACGCTGAAGCGGTAGCAGGTCGCTCAGGAGGGAACATGCATCCGGGGTTGGAGTGGTATCTCAGTCTGAGCGCGGTCCTCTTCGTAATCGGGTTGACCGGCGTGTTGACGCGCCGGAATGTGCTCGTGATCTTTATGTGCGTCGAGATGATGTTGAACGCGGTGAATATCAGTTTTATCGCCTTTGGCCGCGCGATTAGCTCCGCCACGGGGCAAGTTTTTGCAATATTCGTCATCACGATCGCGGCGGCGGAAGCGGCGGTTGGCCTGGCGATTGTCATTGCGCTCGCCCGTCGGCAGGACACCACGGATGTCGGTCGGCTCGATACCCTGCGCGACTGAGTAGTTGGGCGCTCCATCGGGTACGTTGAAGGGATAGGACGGTTCAATGGAGAACTTCCTCTGGGTGATTCCTGCCGCGCCTCTGGCCGCGTTCATTATCACGATTCTCCTCGGCCGGGGCGTGCTGAAGACGCAGGCCCACTGGCCGGGGATCATCGGTGTCGGCATCTCGTTCATCTGCGCGGTTCTGACCTTTTTTCAGGTACTTGGCCTGAAATCCGGTGAGGCGTTGAACAATCACCTCTTTACCTGGATGAATACGGGATCATACACCTTCGATACGTTCCAGTTGAACGTGCCGGTCACACTGCGCGCGGATCATCTCACGGCGGTAATGCTCCTCGTTGTGACGAGCGTCGGCTTCCTCGTGCATGTCTACTCAGTCGGCTACATGCATGGCGACGGCGGCTACTATCGCTTCTTTTCCTACCTGCCGCTCTTCGTTTTCAGCATGCTGATGCTCGTCCTGGCGAACAGCTACCTCCTGCTCTTCGCCTTCTGGGAAGCGGTGGGACTCTGCTCCTATCTGCTGGTCGGCTTCTGGTTCCACCGGCCGGACGCGAATAACGCCGCGATGAAAGCCTTCTGGACGACCCGCGTCGGCGACATTGGCTTCGGCCTCGGCACGATGCTTGTCTGGACGACGTTCGGCACCTTCACATATACCGATGTCTTCGCGCAGTTGAATGATCGCGTCAAGGCCGGGACGATCTCCCACAACCTGATTACGGTCATCTGCCTCCTACTCTTCTGCGGGGCGATCGGCAAGAGCGCGCAGGTGCCACTACAAACATGGTTGCCCGATGCCATGCTCGCGCCGACGCCGGTCTCCGCCCTGATCCACGCGGCGACGATGGTGACAGCGGGCATTTATCTCGTCGCACGATCATGGCCGCTCTTTGACCTCTCGCCGGGCGCGCGCAATGTCGTCGCGATTGTCGGCATCAGCACCGCCTTTCTCGGCGCGACGATTGGCATTGTGCAGCGCGATATTAAGCGCGTACTCGCGTATTCGACGATCTCGCAACTTGGCTACATGTGTTTCGCGCTCGGCGTCGGCGCGTACATCCCCGCGATCTTCCATTTGGTGACGCATGCGATGTTCAAGGGGCTGATGTTCCTCGGTTCCGGCTCGGTGATCCATGGCATGCACGAGGAGCAGGACCTGTTCAAGATGGGCGGTCTCCGCAAGAAGATGCCGATCACGGCGTACACGTTCCTGATCGGCGCCCTCGCCATCTCCGGCGTTACGGGACTCGCGGGATTCTGGTCGAAGGATGAGATCATCGTCGGTTCGTATCACGCGGGCTATCCGGTGATCGCCGTTCTCGGCCTCATCACTGCCGCGCTGACCGCGTTTTATATGTTCCGGCTCTATTTCCTCGCCTTTGAGGGCAGGCCCCGCTATGACCAGGAACATGTCCATCCACACGAATCGCCCCTGACGATGACGATTCCGCTCGTCGTGCTTGCGATCCCCTCCCTCGTACTCGGCGCGCTGATTGGCTGGCCACCGGATAGCGGGGCAATTCACCGGTTCCTCAGTAAGACGATTCAGAGCACCATCGTCGAGGACGCCCACGGCGCGATCGCCACCAGCACGACATGGACGTTCGGGATTATCTCTACCCTTATCGCGCTCGGCGGCATCCTCGTCGCCTTCTCGATGTATCTCCGCCTCACACCGAACCCGTATAAGCTTGGTGATCGCCTCCACTGGCTCTGGACTTTCTTCTGGCATAAGTGGTATTTCGATGAGATCTACCATGCCATCTTTGTCAAGGGAACGCTCGCGCTCGCGATGGCTTGCTGGGCCTTCGACCGCTACGTTGTGGATGGCGCGGTCAATGGCGTCGCCACCGTCGTTTCGCGTTCATCCGGTCGGCTTCGCCGCGTGCAGACTGGATTCGTGGCGAATTACGCGCTCGCGATCGCGCTCGGCGCGGTGCTGATCGTCGGTGTCTATCTGATCGCGCGGGGCGACATCTTCACGCAACTGTTCGGCTAGCCGCTGCCCGGGCCGCAATGGCGCGTGCCCGCGAGGAGGTAATGGGTGAATCACTTCCCTCTGCTCTCGGTGATCTTGTATCTCCCGGCAGTCATCGCGCTGCTCCTGCTGTTCGTCCCGCGCCTCGCGCAGCCGACGATCAAGTATGCCGCGCTCTTTGCGACGCTTGCGACCTTTGTACTGTCGCTGATCGTCGTCTTCACGGCCAAGCAATCCACCGGTCTCCGCTGGGAAGAGAATCACAACTGGTTGCCCAGCGTCGGTATCCGTTATCACCTCGGCACCGACGGCTTGAGCACGATCATGCTCCTCCTCACCACCTTGTCGAGCGTCGTCGCCCTCGTCGCCTCATGGACGAGCATCAAGACGAACATCCGCGCCTACTACGTCACCTTCCTGATCCTCGAAACCGGGATGCTCGGCGTCTTTATGACCTTCGACCTGTTCCTCTTCTATGTCTTCTGGGAGCTTGTGCTGATCCCGATGGCGTTGATTATCGGCGTCTGGGGCAGCGCGAATCGGGTCTACGCGGCGATCAAATTCTTCCTCTTCACCCTCGCGGGCAGCCTCTTGATGCTTGTCGCCATCGTCGCGATGTATACGGAGTACTTCAACCGCACCGGCACACGCACACTGGACCTCAATACATTGATCGCCATTCCCGGCGGTTGGTCCCATACCTTTCAACTCTGGACGTTCGCCGCGTTCTTCATTTCGTTCGCGATCAAGGTGCCGATGTTCCCGGTGCACACGTGGCTGCCGGACGCCCACGTTGAATCACCGACCGCCGGCAGCGTTATTCTGGCCGCCGTGCTGCTGAAACTCGGCGGTTACGGCATGATCCGCTTCTGCCTCGCCCTCTTCCCGGACGCCTCACGCACGTTCGCGACGCCGATCCTCATCCTCTCGGTGATTGCCATCATCTACGGCGCGCTCGTCGCGATGGTGCAACCGGATATGAAGAAGTTGGTGGCCTACTCCTCCGTGACGCACATGGGATTCGTGACGCTCGGTATCTTTTCCTTCAATCCGCAAGGCTTTCAGGGCGCGGTGATCACGATGTTCAGTCATGGCCTCGTCACCGGCGGCCTCTTCCTCTGCGTCGGCGTGCTGTATGAGCGGGCGCACACGCGGCAAATTAGCGCCTTCGGCGGCATCGCGAACCGGATGCCGACCTATGCGTCGGTCTTCATGGTCTTCATGCTGGCCGCGCTCGGATTACCGGGCTTGAGCGGTTTCGTCGGTGAATATTTGAGTACACTCGGCGCGTTTCGTTTGTCCAATAAGGTGTACGGGAGCATCACGATGTTCGTCGTCGTATTCGCGGCGGTCTACATGATGTGGCTCTACAAGCGCTTGATCTTCGGCGAGGCGCGCGAGGAACATAATGGCTTCGTGGACCTCACCCGGATCGAGGCGTCAACGCTCGTGCCACTGATGTTGGCCGCGCTCTATGTCGGCATCTATCCTGTGCCCCTGATGAAGTTGCTCAAGCCAGTGATCGGCGCGCTCCTGACGCCGATCCTTGGCAGCGGGACCGCGGCGGCCGCGGCAGATTCAGTTCCCTAAAGAGAGGAATACCCCCTGATGCCGGATGTCGTGTTTCCCAGCATCCATTATGTGACCGTTGTGCCGCATTTGATCGTGGTCGGACTCGCGGTCGTGCTCCTTCTCATGGATGCGATCTCGCGCCGCAGCCACGCGGCACGGGTCGGCCAAATCGCGTCGGTCATCTCGATGATCGGCTACGGCGCGGCGCTCGTCAGCCTGCTCTTTACGTACGACCACCGCCAGATCACCGGCGGCGGCTCGATTCGCTACGATTATATGGCGCTCTTTTTCCTGATCGTCATGCTCAGCACCGCACTCCTGACGGTGCTCGTCTCCGCGAATTTCGTGCAACTCCAGAGTATGTCGCTCCTTGAATATCTCGTTATCCTCTCATTCGCTGTCCTCGGCATGATGGTCGTCGCCATTGCGGGCGATCTCATCATGGTCTTCATCGGCATCGAACTGAGTTCCATCGCGGTCTACGTCCTGACCGGTTTCTCGCGCCAGAGCCGGATTTCACACGAGGGCGCGCTCAAGTACTTCCTGCTCGGCTCATTCGCGACCGGCATCCTCATCTACGGCATGGCCTGGACGTTCGGCATTACGGGCGCGATCAACCTCAATGTGATCGCCACGGCAGGTGCGAAGCTTGCCAGCGGCAACCCATCGCTCTTACTGGCGCTGCTTCTCCTGGTCGTTGGTCTCGGCTTCAAGATCGCCGCCGTGCCATTCCACATGTGGACGCCAGACGCCTACCATGGCGCGCCGACCCCCGTGACGGCCTTCATGTCGGTCGGTCCGAAGGCGGCAGGGCTGGCCGGGATGCTGCGCGTCCTCGTCAATGGCTGGACACCGGCGGCCAATCAGTGGGTACCGCTCGTGATTGTCCTCGCCATTATTACAATGACGTTCGGCAATATCGTCGCGGTCGCGCAGAATAATGTGAAGCGGATGCTCGCCTATTCCAGCATCGCACATACCGGCTACATGCTCGTCGGGTTGGCGTCGTATCAAATCGGTGTGAATAAGGCGGACGCGAACGGTCAGGCAATCGGCGCGCTGCTCTTCTATATCTTCGCCTACACCTTCACGAACATCGGCGCGTTCTCGATCCTGACCTGGATGCAGGCGCGCGGGCGCGGCACGAATATCGAGTCATTCCGTGGCCTCGCCTCGACCGCACCCGGCGCGGCAATTGCGATGACGATCTTTATGGCATCGCTGATGGGTGTGCCGCCGCTGCTGGGCTTTTTCGCGAAGTACTACATCATCGTCGCGGCGATCAACGCCAATCTGACCTGGCTTGCCGTAATCGTCGCCCTGAACTCCGCCGTCTCGGCCTATTTCTACCTCCGGGTCGTCGCGGTCATGTACTTCCGCGAGCCGGATCGCCAGATCAACAAACAACGGACATCGTGGCTCGGCCTCGGCCTTGCCGTTTCGTCATTCGGCACGGTCCTCTTCGGCGTATTTTCCGGCCCCGTCTTCGACCTTGCCCGGAAGGTGCTGCTCAGCTAGCGACACTGCGGACGCGAATTGAACGCCGCCCGAATCGGGCGGCGTTTTTGCGCTGCACGACTACTCAACGCTGCGTACCCGCCCATTCGTCACTCATTGCACGTATTTTCCGATGATTCTCAGCTTCAACATCGAAACGACTTGACATTGTACGGGTATGTGGTATACTGCACCTATAAAGAGATGCGGGTATGTTGATAAAGCCCGCCGGTGGTATACAGAATGGGAGTACGGCAATGCGCAAGAATACGTTCGGCAAATGGGTGAAAAATCTCGTCGCGGATGGGTCGTTCAACGACTACTATGCCCGCGTTCTCCGCAGCGGCGGCGAAGGCCTGCCGAGTGCGACGGAAGCGCGGAAGGACTTGGAGCGCGCGCGTCGGTCAGAGATGCGTTTCCCGCTCTAACCACTCTACACGTACACTTCCGCGGGGGCAGTGATAGGACTGCCCCCGCATTTTTATGCCCATATTGGGGGAAGCAGGTCATTGCCTGCTCCCCCATATCCGTTGTCAGCGGCGCTAGGCGAGGAATCCCGACGCGCCGCGTGGGTCCGGCACGAGCATCCGGGGTTGTTGCGTATATTTCTCCATGTCACCCGACTGGTAAATGAAGGTCGCTCCCGGTCGGTTGGTCGCGGCGGCGGGCCTGCCGTCACGATCGAGGGCAATGATATTCATCCCTGCCGCATACGGATCATCGAGCGATTGGAGGTCCACCATCGCCTCGGCCAGCGCCGCCTCGATGCGCATACCCATCTTCATATAGAGAACGACGCTCCGCGCAGTAGCACAGCGGATCGCCATCTCTCCCCGCCCGGTGCAGGCGGCGGCGCCGTAGCGGTTGTCCGCGTAATTGCCTGCCGCGATGATCGGGCTGTCGCCGAGGCGACCGGGATACTTCCACTGCCAGCCGCTCGTGCTGACGCCTGTGGCGATATTGCCATCGCGGTCACGCGCGATGAAGTTGACCGTGCCGGTGTTCTTCTCAGGATTGACCATCCGCCGTACCCACTCACGCACTTTCGTCTGATAGCGGACACTGCCGACCTACTCCGGCGGAAAGACTTCCTCGAGCCAGGCGCGCCACTGTTGGCGCGTCTCCTCAGTCATCAAGTCGCGCTGCTCCATCCCCATCTCTGCCGCGAACCGCTCCGCGCCGGGGCCAACGATCAGGACGTGCGGCAACTCCTCCATCACCTTCCGTGCGAGCGTGATGACGTGCTCGTAATTGTGTACCGCCCCCACCGCGCCCGCCGCCAGGCTCTTGCCGTCCATGATCGAGGCGTCGAGTTCGACCTCACCGAGCAGGTTCGGGAGGCCGGCATAGCCGACACTATGATCATCGGGGTTCGATTCGACCGGCAGGATACCTGCTTCGACCGCATCCACCGCCGATCCACCCCGACGCAGGACCTCCATCGCATCGCCGATACCGACATGACCATTGCTGCTCGCCACGACGATAATGTCGCTCACGGTTCCCTTCCTTCACTCGTAGATCGTACGGTCGCATATACGGCGGACATTGTACTACGCGAGGTGCGAACACCGGTTGCGATCTCCCCCGATTCGCGGTACAACCCGCCCGGCAGGCCGAAGTCGGCAAGCTGGGAGGCTGCGTGGATCGTCGTGTTTTCCTTTCTGTACCATCTCGGCTCGCGATTGCTTTCACTTCAGGAATACTGATTTTGCTTGCGGCGCAGCCTGTTCGCGCCCATCCCGCTGACGAGATCGTCGAACGCGACGCCGTCCATCTCCGCCCCGACGCGCTCATAATCGAGATGCGTGTGAGTGCGGGGGCGCTCGCACTGCGCCGACTGTGGGCGGACGCGGACACAAATGGCGATGCGATCCTCGACGCGGGGGAGCAGGAAACGTACGGGGCGTTCCTTGCGCGCGGCATGCAGATGACGACGGACGGCGCGCCGGTACCGCTGACCTATGTTCCCGGCTCACTCGACATGAAGAGAACGCTCCGTGATTTCCAATTGCAGGGCGCGGACGCGACGGGGGCAACGGTGCTCGCGCAGTTCGTCGCACCCTTCAACGGAGTAGATGCGCCGCACGAAATCACGGTCGCCGTCCAGCACTACACGCGGGTGGAATATGGGCGCCCTGCCGAGCTCTATCCCGATGCGGTCGCGCCGTTAGGAGTCATTGTCCAGGGCGGGAGTGACGTGGCGTTGCGCGTGACGACGACGCCGGGTGGCCTGATCACACTACCGCGCGTTTCGCCAGCGCCACCCAATCCGAATCATCGCTCCGTGACGATGCTCCAACGGTTCGTTCGCGCTCCTGCCGCCAGTGTATCATTCACACTGACCGGCCTCGGTATCGCGATGCTGCTCGGCGCGCTTCACGCGCTCACCCCGGGCCACGGCAAAACGCTTGTCGCCGCATACCTGATCGGCAGCCCGGGAAGGATTCGCGACGCCTTCACCCTCGGCGGTGTCGTCACGCTCACACACACTGGCAGCGTGATCGCGGCGGGATTGGTCATGCTTGTCTTCAGCCAGGCAGTCGCGCCCGACCGTTTCCTGCCCTGGATTGAGGTGCTTGGGAGTCTCGCCATCGCCGGTCTCGGCGTCGCGCTGATGCCGCAGCGGATCTCCTCCGCGCTACTGCACGGACGCCGCGCCCGATCCCATATGACGGGCGGGGAGCGCATCGAAGATTATGAACATGAACATGAGGACGGAACGCGCCATTCGCACGGCTGGTTCAGCGCGGCGGCCCACGAACATCCGACCACGACGATGCCCGATCTCCGCTCGCTCCTCATCCTTGGTTTCGGTGGTGGGATTATTCCCTGCCCGGATGCTCTCGCGATTCTGCTGATCGCTGTTGCGGCCGGTCATATCATTACGGGCATCATCATTATTCTCGGGTTCAGTGTCGGCCTCGCCGCAGTGTTGGTCGGGCTTGGCGTACTCCTAACGACCGTGAGCGTCTCGCGTCTCGTGCCCCGTCGCCTGACCGGGGTGGGAACCATCTCCCGATGGCTTCCCGTGGTGAGCGCCGGTATGATACTGGCAATCGGCCTGGGCGGGCTGTGGCGCGCGATCGCGACCGTGCGATGAGCGATACGGAGGTCGCGATGCGGGAAAGAATGCATGTCGGTGTCGTGCTCGTCGCGGCCGGACGAGGCATGCGGATGGGCGGGGTGGATAAAGGCGCGCTGGCACTCCGCGGGCGGTCGGCGCTCAGTTACGCGCTCAGCGCCGTTGCTCCCGTCGCGCAGAAAATCGTCGTTGTCGTCGCGGCGGATCGCGTCGCTACCTGGGAGACGACCCGCGCGGCGGAAGAATGGCCGCCGCAGACGGAGATCGTCGCCGGGGGCGCGGTGCGGCAGGAGTCTGTGCGGATCGGTCTCGCCGCGCTCGGTACGCGCGGGGCCTGCGACATTGTCGTCATCCACGATGGCGCGCGCCCGCTCGCCACGACGGCGATGGTCCGGGCATGCATCGAGGCCGCGCACCGCGACGGCGCGGCAATTCTCGCCGTTCCGGTCACCGATACGATTAAGCGTGTGTGCGACGGACGCATCGTCGAGACACCGGAGCGTGCATCCTTGTGGGCCGCGCAGACGCCGCAAGCCTTCCGGTGGCAACTCCTGCACGATGCCTTTGAATGGGCGGACAAACGTGGCGCCGCGCCGACAACCGACGAAGCGGGCCTCGTTGAAGCATACGGTCAGTCGGTCGTTGTCGTGCGCGGCGACCGAACGAATATCAAGATCACCGAACCGGAGGACCTAGTTGTCGCGGACGCACTCCTGAGGGCGAGGATGGAGCAGACCGGTGCATGACCTGCCAGTATTTCGTGTCGGTATTGGCTACGATGTTCACCGATTAGTGGCGGGGCGGCCGCTCATCCTCGGTGGCATCACGATCCCCTTCCCGAAGGGTCTCCTTGGGCACTCGGATGCAGATGTATTGCTGCATGCGATCACGGACGCCGTACTCGGCGCGGCCGCATTAGGAGACATCGGCACGTATTTCCCACCGACCGATGCGGCTTGGAAGAATGCGGACAGCCGCGACCTCCTGCGCGCTGCGGTCGGTCATCTCCGCGCAGCCGGGTGGTCCGCGATCAATATTGACGCGACGGTCGTCTGTGAAGCGCCCAAACTCCTGCCGTATACGGAGGCGATCCGCGCCAGCATCGCGGAGACGGTCGGCATCGCCGCCGCCTGTGTGAGCGTCAAGGGCAAAACAAGTGAAGGGCTGGGTTTCACTGGCCGGGGCGAAGGAATCGCGGCGCACGTCGTCGCGCTTATCCAGCGAACGGAAAGGGAGGATACGGCAACATGCGCGCGCTGATCCAACGAGTGGCGACCAGCGAGGTGCGTGTTGGCGACACGGTCATCGGAGCGATTGGCCCCGGTATGACGGTGCTGATCGGCGTTGGCGACACGGACACAGCCGACGACGCCCTGCTCATCGCGCGGAAGATCGCCACGTTGCGCATCTTTGCCGATGATGAGGGCAAGATCAATCGCTCGATCCATGACGTCGGCGGCGCAATTCTCCTCATCTCCCAGTTCACCCTCTATGCCGATTGCCGGAAGGGCAGGCGACCGAGCTTCGTTCACGCGGCGCTGCCCGATGTCGCGGAACCCCTCGTCGCGCGGGTCGTTGCCGCACTACAGGAAGAGGGGCTGCAGGTGGAGACGGGACGCTTCGGAGCGGAGATGCATGTCACGATCGTCAATGCCGGGCCGCTGACGATCTGGCTCGATTCGGCCGATCTGCGATCCGGGGCGTCGTAAACCCTGACGGGCCGCGTCGGCCATGATAGACTGGGCCGGACAGACCGACATGTGAGGGATACCTGGTA
>JAICJW010000562.1 GCA_025928215.1 Chloroflexia bacterium
GCCGGCGCCGCCCCGGTCTCCACCGCCGGCGTCGCGGTCTGCCCGCCGCCCCCTTTGCCGCGGCGCTGGGCCCGGCGGGCGAGGCGCTCCTCGCGCTCCTTCGCCGCCTGGCTGCCGGGCGTCGGCATCTCCCGGATGACGATGAACTGCTGGATCATCGTCCAGACGTTCGAGAAGACCCAGTAGAACATCACGCCGAGCGGGAACGCGATGCCCGAGAAGATGAAGACGAGCGGCAGCACGTAGAGCAGCACTCGCTGCTGCCGGTACATCGGGCTGGCCTTCGTCTCCTCAGAGATGTTCTTGGCCATGATCTGCAGCTGCGTCACGAACTGCGACGCCGTCATCAGCGCGATCATCCCGACGCCGATGACGATCACCAGCACGTTGCCGTTCGCGGTGCCGATGGTCTCCTTCAGCGGAGCGCCGAAGAGCACCGACTGGCCGAACTGATGCGACAGGGTCGCGTTCAGCATGCCGATGCCGGGACCGGACTCCCGCGAGGCGCGGTTCAGCACCTCGAACAGCGAGAAGAAGATCGGCATCTGCAGCAGCAGCGGCAGGCAGGAGGAGAACGGGTTCGTACCCGTCCTCTTGTAGAGCTCCATCGTCTCCCGGCTCATCGCCTCGCGGGAGAACTGGTCGCGCTTGCCCTTGTACTTCTCCTGGATCTTCTTCAGCTCCGGGGCGATCTCGAGCATGCGCCGCTGCGAGCGGATCTGCCGGACGAAGAGCGGGATCAGGGCGGCCCGCACCACGAGCACGAGGCCGAGGATCGACAGGATCCAGGTGAGGCCGTCCGCGGGGTTCAGGCCGAGCGCGGTCCACAGGGAGTGGAAGAGCACCAGGACGGCCTCGATCACCCACTTGATGGGCCAGAGGATGGTGCCGAAGATGTCCACGGGCGTCAGGCTCCGTTCGGGCGGGCCAGGCCGACGAAGCCCAGCGGGGTGATGCGGTAGATCGGGCGGAGACGCTGGGGCGGGTCATCGACGCCGCCCCGCGCCCAGGGGTTGCAGCGCACGATCCGGACCGCCGCGAGCACGCCCCCGACGAGGAGTCCGTTCTGCTGCACCGCCTCGAGCGCGTAGCGCGAGCAGGAGGGATGGTACCTGCAGACGTCGCCGTAGAGCGGCGAGACCACGGCGCGGTACAGACGGAGGAGCGCGATCCCGGCGTTGCGGGGGAGCAGCCAGACCGCGACGAGGGCGCTCATGCCGGCTCCCGCCCGGCGAGGGAGCGCACCGCGGAGCGCACCTCGCCCTCGAGCAGGGCGAACGGGGCGCCGGATGCGGGCGGCAGCGCACGGACGACCACGTCGACGCCGCCCACCTCGCGGGCGAGCTCCCACCCGATGGCCTTGATGCGGCGGCGGACCCGGTTGCGCACGACGGCACCGCCGACGTTCTTCGCCACGATCACGCCCATCCGCAGCGGCTGCCCCGGTTCGTGGGGGCGGCCGTAGGTCAGCGTGAGCGCGCCGCGGCGCCGGCGGCCGGTGCGCACGATGCGCTTGTAGTCGGCGGCCGAGGTGACCCGGTTCGCCTTCGCCAGCACCTCGGGTCGGTTCAGGCGGAGAGCTCGGAGCGCCCCTTGCGACGGCGGGCGGCGAGGATCGCGCGGCCGGCGCGGGTGCGCATGCGGAGACGGAACCCGTGCACCTTGGCCCGGCGACGGTTGTTCGGCTGGAACGTGCGCTTGGTCATCGTGCGTCTTCCTTGTCGGTGATCGCTGCCGAGGGCCACCGGCCTGCGCTCCAGCGAGAGGAACGGAAGGCGGCCGCGGTGCGAAGACGGAGGCTGCGGCGAACGGGAACGTGCCGCGGAACCGGATCACATTACGCCGACGCCGGAGGTTTCACCAAACGGTCCCCCCTCCTTCCGGCACGTCGCCGTCGCTTCTCCGGAGGGTTTCCACCGGCCGGTGTGGGAGGCGCGCCGCGGTTCGCTCGTTCGCACAGCGGAATCACGGGCGCGACACGCCGAGGAAGCGCTCCTCCACAGGGTTGTCCCCCGATCTGTGCACAGTTCATCCACGCCGCGGAACTTGCCTGTGGAAACA
>JAICJW010000122.1 GCA_025928215.1 Chloroflexia bacterium
CCACCACTGTGTGTATCAGTCTCCACGCGACCCTTCGCCCGCCCGTGTTGTGACGACTTCAACGGGGTAGCCAGCGGTGCGGAGAGTGGCGACGACCTGCGCGGCATGTTCGGCGTTGCGCGTCTCGACGATCATCTCCAGACCGACGGGGCCGATGGCGGTGTAGGGGCCGATGCGCTGAATCTCGACATGGAGGATATTGACGCGCTGCTCGGTCAGGACCCCGGTCAGGTTGTGCAGCGCGCCGGGTTGGTCGGGCAGCCAGGTATGGAAGGCGAGGAAGCGCCCGGCGGAGGCGAGGCCGGTCTGGATGCATTTATCGAGCAGGTTCGGGTCCACATTGCCGCCGCTGATCAGCACTCCGACCTTCGCGCTCGATGGCGGTAGCAGGCCACCGAGCACCGCCGCCAGCCCCGCCGCCCCCGCTGCCTCGGAGAGTAGCTTCTCCCGCTCCAGGAGGAGCACCATCGCCCGTGCCATCGCCTCGTCGTCCACCATCACCATGTCGTCCACGAGCGTGTGAATGATCGGGAAGGTACGCGCGCCCGGTTGGGCGACGGCGATGCCGTCCGCGATCGTCGAGACCGGCAGCGTCTGCCGCTCGCCGCCGGTGAAGGAGGCGACACACGCGGATGCGCCCGCCGCCTGCACGCCGATGATCGCGAGCGATGGCTTGAGGGCGCGCGCCGCCGTCGCGATACCCGCGAGTAATCCGCCACCGCCCACCGGCACGACAAGCGTGTCGAGGTCCGGCGCATCGGCGAGCATTTCGAGGGCAATCGTCCCTTGCCCGGCGATGACGTGCGGATCATCGAAGGCATGGACGTAGGTCATGCCGCGCTCGTCGGCCAGTGCGTGGGCATAGCGTGCCGCCTCATCGTAGGTGGCACCGCACAGGACGGTCTGCGCGCCCTGCCGCTCGATCGCTTCCAGTTTGGCGAGCGAGACGCCCATCGGCAGCACAATCGTCGCGGGGTAGCCGAGCAGCCGGGCGGCGAGCGCGACGCCCTGCCCGTGATTGCCCGCCGAGGCGGTGAGGACGCCGCGCGCCGCGACAGCCGGATCCATCGTCAGCAGTTTGTTGAGCGCGCCGCGAATCTTGAATGCGCCGGTGCGCTGAAGAATTTCCAGTTTCAGCAGCAGCGTGCGGCCCGCCAGCGCGGAAAGGTCCGGCGATTCTTGCAGCGGCGTGTGACGAATGTGTGGCGCGATCCGTTCTGCTGCTTCTTGCACGTCGGTCAGACTCAGCGCCGGAGTATCGAGTGCGAGCGTCAAATCCCTATTCCCCCGGCCCCTTCCCGAAACGGGAGGGGGCGTGATCGGGCAAAAATTTCGTCCGCTGCGTCGCAGGCATTGACCTGCAACGACGCAAGGGACGAGCCTACTCCCGAGTACTATTCTCTACCCTCCGCCACCAGGCGGAGATGGATGAATTAGCTGCGTGTCCTCCTGTCTCCTGTGGTGCCTTCGCAGGCATCCTAGCGGCGCTGTCATGCCGATGTCAAGCAGGATGTGAGTCTGCCGCGTCGTGCACTACACGGCGTTCAGCGGCATTCCGGTTGAGGAAGCTCACCGGTAATTTCTAGGTGTTGCATAATTTGATCTGCTCTCTGAATCGCCTCCATGCCAATAGTATGAAATGATGACACGGCATAGTCAGACTCTTTCGGCGTACTGCTATGGGATCAATCTCTGCTCACCGAAGCGAGGGCGTGGCATCAGCCCTGCGTTCTCTCTGCCCGGGTCTGGTTCGAATGCGACGTCGGTTTTCACCGACGCACGTAAAGGAGAAAGATATGAAGCAACGGATCGCCGCACTCGCGGTTCTCGTCACCCTCTTGGGTCTCGTCCTCGCCGCGCCGTTGAGCGCTGCGGCGCCGACGACGGTACAGTCGAATGTTCAGAAGAATGGCGCGCAGGGCGTGGTCGCAGCGGTGGTGAATGTCGTCGGGCAGGTCCAGGCGCAAGACGCGCAAGTCGGGCTGGTCAACCTGAGCAATTCGCTCAACAACCTGACGGCGTTGAACAACGTTCTGAATCACAACAACGTTCTGGACAATAACAACGTCCCGATCACGGTGCAGAACATCAGCGTCCTGAGCAACGATCAGTTCACGATCCTCAATGACGCCTTAAATGCCCTGCATATCAACATCGGGCAAGTTGTTGGCGTAGCGGTGTTGAGCGGCGGTCAGATTCTCGCTTTCGTCTAACCCAAGACGACCTTCACGCGAAATCGGCCCGCTCCGGTAGGCTGACGAATGCCAGGCCCACGATCCTGGGGGAAGCATCTGCTTCCCCCTTTGTCATGTGAACGCGCGATAGCGGCGCCACGGCCACCGCCCGTCAATTGCATAATTTCGACGGTGGACGCTAGACTGTGGACGGCTGACAGCGAGTGATCGGAAAAGTTTGGCGTCATGCGAGCGGTCTATCTCACCGAGGAGCGCCTCGTTATCCGCGCCCTCGTTGCCGCCGATGGAGGACGAAGGTCAGATGACGCAGGACAGGATCAGGCGGCGGATGAAGATCGGTGCATTCGCGCGGACTGGCGAGCGAACGCTGAACGAGGAGCATGTGCGGTTCAGCGACATCAAAGGGCTGGCGATTGCTGCTGAGGCGGTCGGTCTCGACTCCTTCTGGCTTCCGGATCACTTCGTCTATCGCCCCCACGAGCCGGACCAGCTCGGCTGCTGGGAAGTGTTCACCTTTCTCAGCGCCCTTGCCAGCGTGACCTCGAGGATTGCGCTCGGGACGTTTGTCGCCGCTACCTCATTCCGCAATCCGGCCCTCCTCGCCAAGATGGCGGACGCCCTGGACGAGATTTCGGATGGGCGTTTCATCCTCGGTCTCGGCGCGGGTAATTGGGAGCCGGAACACACCATGTTCGGCTATCCGTTCGATCACCGCGCCGGGCGGTTCGCGGAGGCGATGGAGATCATCGCCCCACTCCTGCGCGCGGGGATGGCCAATTTCCACGGGAAGTACTACGAGGCGACGGAGTCTGTCCTCCGTCCGCGTGGCCCGTCCCCCTCAGGCCCGCCGATTTGGGCTGGCGCACGGGGCGAGCGGATGCTGCGGATCATTGCCGGGCACGCGGATGCCTCCATCGCCATCTGGCCCATCACGCCGGCGCAGATGACAGCGGCGCGGGAGAAGATGGTTGCCGCCTGTCAGGATGTCGGGCGGGATCCCGCGACCCTCGCCCTGACCGCGGGCACCTTCGTCCACCTCCCCGAAAATGACCGGCCTGCCGCCGATGACAAGGCGATCAGCGGGACGTATGAAGAGATCGCGGCGCAATTGCAGGCCTTCGCGGCGATCGGCGTGCAACATCTCCTTGTGGACTTCCGCCCTGATATTAGCGTGCGGACGATCGAGGAGTTCGGACACGTCCTGGCGATCATGACCTAGCGCCAGGTTCCGTACCGCGCGACCTTGATTGACCACCGACAACCCGCATGGCGTGGTCGCGGTGCGAGCCGCACGAACGGGCCGTGAGCGGGAAATCGCGAGCCATCCGAAGCCCGATCCATCCCACGAAAGCGGGTGTTTTGGCAATTGCCGTGACCGGCGTTTGCTCGGCTAGTTCCTTGCGAAAACAGAACAAATGTGCTATACTATGGGCGAACGTACAGAGACGAGCACGATCACAGGAAAGGGGGCACGAGGGGACGATGCAGCCGCCACTTGGATGCTTTACGCCCCCTCCGAATGAACGGGAACCGATCTGTCCGAAAGGACAATGCCGCGCGAGCAGTGGAGCGGCAGACTACACAGGGGCATATCAGCCGCTGGGAAGGCGGCAATGGCGGTCATATTGTGAGAAGGCGGAGGGTTCAGATGGCAGGACAACGACTGAAGTGGTGGACACTCATCGCGGCATGTTTCGCGCTCTTCATGGCGATCCTCGATAACCTTGTCGTCAATATCGCGTTGCCGACGATCTCGCGCGAACTCAATGCGACGACGACACAGTTGCAATGGATCGTCTCGGCGTACACGCTGATCTTCGCCTCGTTGCAGATTACGGCGGGCGGGCTGGGCGACCGGCTGGGGCGCAAGCGCTGGTTCCTCTTCGGCCTCGGCCTCTTCACCTGCGCCTCGCTCCTCGGCGCGTTGTCGCAGAACATCACGATGCTGATTTTCGCGCGGGCGGTGCAGGGGCTGGGCGCGGCCTTCATCATGCCGCTCTCGCTCTCGCTGATCTCCGTCGCGTTCCCGCCGGAAGAGCGGGGCAAGGCGCTCGGCATCTGGTCCGCGATCTCCGTCTCCGGCCTCGCGCTCGGTCCGATCGTCGGCGGCTTCCTCGTCCAGTACGCGAACTGGCACTGGGTGTTCATCATTAATATCCCGATCGGCATTATCGCCTTCTTCGTCGCTTCGGCGGTCGTGCAGGAATCGCGCGATACGTCCGGCACGGTGGTGCTGGACATCCCCGGCACGGTCTTAATCACCGGCGCCATTGCCTCGCTGACGTGGGGCCTGATCGAGGCGGGGAATCGCGGCTGGGGCAACACGCTGATTCTCGCCGCCTTCGCGGCGGCGGTAGTGTTGACGGCGACCTTCATCGCGGTCGAGGCGCGCACGGAAAAGCCGATGGTGCCGCTCCGCTTCTTTCGCTCGACGACCTTCTCCGGCGCGAACATGGATTCGTTCGCTATCTCGTTCCTGATCGCGGGCGTCGCCTTCTATCTGACGCTCTATTTGCAGAATATCCACGGCTTCTCGCCGGTGCGGGCGGGGCTGGCGATGCTGCCGATGGTCGCCACGATGATGATCTTCTCACCGATCTCCGGCACATTGATCGGGCGCATTGGCTCGCGCCTCCTGATCTCGATCGGCATGTGCATCGCGGGCATCGGCACGCTGCTCTTCCTACGCAGCGGCGTACATTCCTCGTACCTGGCGATTGTCCCCGCGTACGTCGTGATGGGCTTCGGAATGTCACTGATCTTCGCGCCGATGACCACGGCGGTGCTCAACAGCGTCGAGAGCGAGAAGAGTGGCGTCGCCTCCGCGATCAACGGCGCGATCCGCGAGATCGGCACCGCGTTCGGCATCGCGCTGCTTGGCACGATCATGAACCGGGTCTATCAGTCGCAGTACAACGCGACAGGGTCAATCATTGAAGCGCGGAGCAACCCCGCGCTCGGCCCCCTCCGGTCGCTCGTTGACCTGGTCGGCTCCGGGGCGAGCCTTGCCGGCCGCCTGATCGAGGATACGCGGCGCTTCCCCGGTGTGCCGTCGGCGCTCGCCGCACAGCTCCGCGACGCGAGCAGCCACGCCTTCATCACCGGCATGGACCGCGCCATCGTCATCTCCAGCGGGGTGATTATCGTCTGTAGCGTCGTCTCGTTCTTCCTCATCAAGCCGCCCGTGATGGCGGCCGCCCCAGAGGCCGCGGGCGTCGAACGGATTGACGAGTGGGACCTCGTGTCGGAGTTGATCGAGGTGGATTAAGGCGGATTGCTCATCGTGAAGGAGAATAAAAAAAGGACCGGGCGCAATGCCCGGTCCTTTTTGTGTCGGAAATTAGTGTCCACAGCGCTTGGGCTGGCCGTCCTCTTCCTTGGTGCGGAAAGAGTGGCCGCAACCGCAGGAGGATGCGGCATTCGGGTTCTTGATCGTGAAGCCGCCGCCCATCAGGTTCGAGGAGAAGCCGACTTCGACGCCGCTGAGGTACTTCTGGCTGAAGGCGTCCACGATCAGGCGAACGCCGTCTTTCTCAAAGACCGCGTCATCGGGCCGGGTATTGGGATCGAGCGCCATGCCATAGGAAAAACCGGAGCAGCCGCCCTGCGTCACGAACAGGCGGAGGGCGAGATCGGTGCGGCCCTGCTTCTCGACCAGCGTGCGCACCTGTGCGGCGGCTTCGTCGGTGAGGACAATCGCGGTCTGCTCTTCGGTGATTACACTCATGTTAAGACTCCTGTTTCACGCCGAGTTTGCCGTGCAACGTGCTATCTGGAATAGTAGTCCCGCCACCGCTCTTTGTCAACGAAATGCTTGAATAACCAGTTCGGAGTTCGATGTTCGGTGATGATCCTCTTCGAACTCCGAACTCCGAACTTCCCGGCTACTGCTCCAGCGTCGAGAGGTCGCCCGTCGGCTGGCCGAGTTCCTGCGCCTTGATGTAGCGGCGCATGATCTTGCCGCTGCGCGTCTTGGGCAGGCTCGCCACGAACTCCAGTTCGTCCGGCTGCGCGATCGGGCCGACCGTCTCGCGGACATGCTTCGTCAGTTCCTGCATCAGCGCCTCCGAGCCGCTGTGGCCCGTCTTGAGGATGACGAATGCCTTGATACTCTCACCCTTGACATCGTCCGGCTTGCCGATCACGGCGGCCTCCGCGACGGCGGGGTGCGAGACGAGCGCACTCTCGATTTCGGACGAGCCGAGGCGGTGGCCCGCCTTCTTAATCACGTCGTCCACGCGCCCCTGAATCCAGAAATAGCCGTCCGCGTCGCGATAGGCGGAATCCCCCGCGAAGTAGACGCCCTCGATCGTCCGCCAGTACGACTCGTACCGTTCGGGATCGCGATAGATCGTGCGCATCATGCTCGGCCACGGTTGGCGGATAATCAGATACCCGCCGTCTCCTTCGGGGACCGGATTGCCCTGCTTGTCCACGACATCCGCCTCGACACCGAGGAAGGGCTTCGTCGCGCTGCCGGGCTTGAGGGGCATGATCGGCGTCGGCGAGATCATGATCGCGCCCGTCTCTGTCTGCCACCACGTATCCATGATCGGCAGTGTGCCGCCCGTTACCTTGCGATACCACATCCACGCTTCGGGGTTGATCGGCTCGCCGACGGAGCCGAGGAGCCGCAGCGACGACAAATCCGCGCTGCCGGGCCACGCATCCCCCTGTCGCATCAAGGCGCGGATGGCGGTCGGCGCGGTGTAGAGGATCGTCACGCCGTACTTCTCAATCGTTTTCCACATGCGACCGGGGTTCGGGAAATCTACCGCGCCCTCGTAGAAGACCTGCGTGCATCCGGCGAGCATCGGGCCGTAGACGATGTAGGAGTGGCCCGTCACCCAGCCGGGATCGGCGGTATCCCAGAAGATGTCATGTGGCTTGATGTCGAAGATGAACTTCGTTGTGGTGTAGGTGCCGACCATGTAGCCGCCGTGGGTATGGACGATCCCCTTCGGCTTGCCGGTAGAGCCGGAGGTGTAGAGATAATAAAGCGGCGTTTCGCTATCCAGTTCGGCGGCGGGCATGCCGGGCTTGGCGATGTTCATCAGGTCGTCGTACCAGAGGTCACGCCCCTGCACCCAGCTAACGGGGTTGCCGGCCCGCTTGACGACGATCACGTGCTCGACGGTCGGGCACTCCCGCACGGCGGCATCCACAATCGCCTTGAGGTCAACAAGTTTGCCACGATACTGGTAGCCATCCGCGCAGATGACGATCTTTGCCTCGCCCTCCTGAATGCGGTCCCGGAGCGCCTGCGATGAGAAGCCGGAGAAGACAACGGAGTGTGCCGCGCCGATCCGCGTCGTGCCGAGCATCGCGGTGAACTGCTCGGGAAGCTTCGGCATGTAGATACACGTCCGGTCACCCTCCGCGATGCCGAGTTTGGTCAGCACATCGGAGAATTTCGTCGTCTCGCGCCAGAGATCGGCATAGGAGAGTGAGCGCGTCTCGCCATTTTCACCCTCCCAGTAGATGGCGACCTGATTCCAGACGGGCGTGCCGCGATGGCGGTCGAGGCAGTTGTAGACGATGTTCGTCTTCGCGCCCGTAAACCACTTGACGTACGGGAATTGCCAGTCCCGCACTTTTTCCCACGGCGTGAACCAGTGAAGCTCTTTCGCCATCTCCGCCCAGAACTCCTCCGGGTGCTCGATCGTCCACCGATGGAGGTCTTCGTAGGTATCGAACCCCTTGGCGCGCATGTACTGGGTAATATTCGCGCCCTCGCGCATCGCGTCGGTCGGCTCGAAGAGCCGCTCTTCCTGCAAGACGCGATTGGTGGTTTCAAACTGGAGCATCGCGAGATTCCCCTTTCTGCTTATTCCCCCGGACGATCAATGCGGATTTTATCGTACCACCAGTAGTCGGTAGTCGGTAGTCAGTAGTCAGTGAGCGATGTCCGAAGCGCAACGAGCCTTGATACTCAGCACTCAATACTCAGAACTCGATGCTTAAAAAAAGGGGGCCGGGCGGGTGGGGACCGCGCCGGCCAAGGGAAGGGGAAGAGGGTATATGCGTTAGTATTGCAACATCGGTGCCAGCCTATCTACGCCGGGCCATTTTGCTGCGTGTCGCAGGCTTTCTTGCCTGTGGTATGGAGTATCGCAATTTCGATGCCAGCGCCTCGCCTTCGTCGCGGCATGCCGTGAGTGGGTGCCCGCGACCATGATCGCCAACCGCCGACCGGCGCGGTATGATGCCGGACGGTACATACGGATGGCGTTTCCGCGCCGTGCCCTCGATGTCCCGGTAGTCGAGCGTTTTTCTGGAGGCGGCGATGTGGAGCACGGTGGTCTATGAGCGGTTGCGGGCGGCGGGGATCACCCTCGTGGCGCATGTGCCGGACAATATCGTCGCACCGATCATCCGCTGCTTCGAGGCGGACGAGGCGGTAACGACCGTCTCCTGCACGCGGGAGGAAGAGGGCGTTGGGATCATCGCCGGGGGACTGCTGGGCGGGACGCGCGGCGCGCTCCTGATGCAGACGAGCGGTTTCGGCAACTGCCCGAACGCGCTCGGTTCGCTCGTCGTGCCGTACCAGTTGCCGCTCGTCATGGTGATTGCCGGGCGCGGCACGCTCAACGAGTTCAACCCCGCGCAGCGCGGTATGGGCCGGGGAGTCATCCGGATGCTCGACGCGCTCGACATCCAGCATCACACCCTCGACCGCCCCGACACACTGGAGCGGACGCTCGACTACGCGCTCGCGACCGCATATCTGACCAGCACGCCCGTCGCGTTCGTCATCTCGTCACTCTTGTCGGGTGGGAAGCGAGAAGCCTAGCGCGGCCGATTGCCGGGGTTCACTGAGGCCGATCCGCCTCCATTGGGCTATGATAGCAATGGAACGCGAGAGGAGAAAGGAGTGTCCGGCATGGAACGGCTAACCGTGCAACAGCGCTGGATCATCGCCGTGGTGGCGTTGGTCGTCGCAGCTATCTGCCTGGGGTACTTCATCTATTGGGTGGCAATTGTGGCGAATCATCCGTGGTTCAAACACTCGCTCCTTTTCGCGGTGCTGACGATCATCGGGCTTGCTGTTGCCGTCTATGCCTGGCCCCGAACAGCACGAACGGAGTAATCACCATGAAGACCGATCTGATCCGCACCTTCTACGACTACCACACCTGGGCGAATGAGCGCATCCTGACGGCGAGCGCCGGATTGAGCGACAGGCAGTTCGTAGCCGAGGGAAGCGCCAGTTTCTCCTCGATCCGCAACACGCTTGTGCATACGATGTGGGCGCAGTGGAACTGGCTCCTGCGGTGGCGTGGGGAGCCGAACCCGCCCCGCTTCGAGCCTGCGGACTATCCCGATCTCGCGGCCCTGCGGACGGCCTGGGCCGAGATTGATCGCGAGACGCACACCTTCGTCGCTGATGTTGATGAGGCGGCATTGGAGGCGATCTGCCGCTATGTGAACAGCCGGAATGAGCCGATGGCCTACCCACTCTGGCAGCAGATGCTCCATCAGGTCAACCACGGCACACAGCATCGGAGCGAAGTCGCCGTTATTCTCACGGAATATGGCCACTCCCCCGGCTTGATGGATTTCATCGTCTATCTCGACACGCTGACGCAGTAGCCCGGTCGCCTGCCGCACCGCACCGGGGTATAATGTGGGTACAGAGTGGTCACAATGGAGGTGAATGCTTGTCGCGCATCCGACACTGGAACTCAGGATTGCTGAGTCTATCTCGGATGAAGCGGAGTACGAGATTCGCAAACGGATCGCGTTGATCATCCTGCGGGGACCCCTCATCACAGATGTTGCTGAACGTTTACTCGACGCAGCCCTTGTCACTGCCAATGACCGAATCATACCGATACCTCAACCGATCTACGGCATACATGAGACTGTGGAACGCGCGCGAATTCCCCGTGACCCCGACGATTGGCATACCGTCGCACTCGCCTCGGATGCCGGTATTTGGACAGCGGATGCGGATTTCCTCGGTTGTGGGATCGCGACGTGGACGACGGATACACTTCTGGCACATCTCGCGTACGTGGAGGCGGAGTAATGGCGGAGGAAATGGACCGGCTGGACCTGACGCGGCGGGTGCGGGCGCATCTGACGGACGAGGCGGTCTTCGCGGGGATCGGCAACGCGGGGTTCGATCTGTTTGCCGCCGGCGATCGCCCGCGGAACTTCTATATGTTTGGCTCGATGGGGCTGGCGTCGTCGCTCGGGCTGGGGTACGCGCTCGCGCGGCCCGATGAACGGGTCGTCGTCTTGGAGGGTGAGGGGAGCGTCCTGATGAATCTCGGCTCCTTGGCGACGATTGCCCGCATGCGTCCGCGTCGTTATCTCCTGGTCATCATGGATAACGGGTCGTATGCGCTCACCGGCTCGCAGCGAAACGCCGCCGCCGACGTGACTGACATGGCGGCGATTGCCCGGGGCGCGGGTATCCCGCACATCGCGACGCCGCGCACCGCCGAGGCTTTCGAGCGGGCCGTCGTGGATGCACTCGGCGGCGATGGCCCAGCGGTGATTGTCGTCAAGATCGCCGACGGTAATAGCGCGGCGCGGCATTCGTGGGATCCCGTGCATCTCAAACATCGCTTCATGGCGAAAATCGCACGATGACGATCATCAACCGGCGAATTGGCGCGATACGTTCGCGTTGCTCGTTGTGCCTCGGTGGCTAACCCTTGCGAGCGGCGAGATAGCATTCGGCGGCGAGCGGGGGATACCAGCCGCCGGAGCGGACATTGAGGGCGTGGATCGGCCGCCACTGCGTGATCCGTTCCAGCGTGTTCGGGAAGGGAAGAAGGAGCACGACGCCGTCCTCCTTAATGATCGTCAGGCCCGCGTCGCGCGTCAGGTGGCGG
>JAICJW010000356.1 GCA_025928215.1 Chloroflexia bacterium
GCCGACCGCGCCGTCCAACCCGGCAAAGAGGATCAACGCCTTCGATTTGCCGACCGATGCGACGAGCAACCACCCCGCCAGCGGCATCGTAATCTCATTGGGAACCGGCATCGTCGCGCCCTGCAACGCCATCAAAAAGAGGACCCCCCACCAGCCATAGCGGGTGACAAGGTCCTGTATCGCGTGCAGATCGAGGCCAAAAACGGCGAAAGGACTGAGGACTGAGGACTGAGGACTGAGGGTTGCCACCATCTCTCTTTTCCTCTTCCCGTCCCGCACATCGAGTGAGCGCTGGCCCATGCCGATGCGCACACGATCATCCTCAGTCCTTCGTCTAGACGCGGCGGTCGCGCGGGATCTCGTGGTCGAGCACGTCCGGGCGCGGTGGTTCGGACTGCACTTGCAGCACATACGCATAGAGCGCCGCCGCAAGTAATGCGCCGAGGATTGGCGCGACCCACCAGAGCCAGCCATTCGCCCAATGATTGCCGACGAGCGCCGGGCCGAGCCAGCGCGCGGGGTTCATCGCCGCCCCGCTCACGCCGCCACCAACGAAGATGTCCATCGTGATCGAGAGGCCGATAGCGAGGCCGGCTATCGCGCGGGGGCCGCGCTGGTCCACGGCGGTGCCGAAGACAACAAACATCAAGAAGAAGGTCATGATGACTTCGGCGAGGAATGCCCCGCCGACCGAATATCCCGCGCCGATGGCCGGAACGCCGAGGGCGACTTTGTCAATCGCGCCACCGGGGAAGATGCCCTTCAACGCGAAGGCCGCGACAATCGCGCCGAGTAACTGCGCGATGATGTAGGGAATGACGAGCGCAAGCGAGAGTTTCCGGGCAATCGCCAGGCCGCAGGTCAGCGCCGGGTTGTAGACCCCCCCCGAAATATGCCCCGCCGCCGCGACAAGGAGGCCAATCGCGAGGCCATGCGCGAGCGCAATGGCGACGAGATTTCCGCCCGCCGTGGCGATAATCGCCCCCGCGCCAACGAAAATGAGCGCGAACGTACCGATAAACTCGACAATGAGCGCGCGGATGACATTCAGTGTCTGCTGCTCTTCCACCGCAATCCCTCCCACCATGCATCGGCAACACGACCGGATTCACCGTCCGTACACTAGTTTAGCAGCAGGCAACACGCCTTGCCAGAGCAACGATCGTATTGGTGGTGGCAGGCGCTGGGAGACACGGCGCGGGCCTTGTCAGACAGGATGCACGAGTGTGGCGCAGAGGGCGTCGAGCGCGGCGCGGGGGTCAGCATCGCAGCCAATATGCACTGGCGATGTCTGAATCACCGCGCTGCGCGGCGCGGTGAGCCAGTGAAAGCGCTCCGATGGCGTCAACCGCGCGATCGGCCCGCCTGCCGCGCGCCCCTCGCAGATGGCGACGAAGGCATCCAGATGGCGCTCGATAGTTGCCACGTCAAGGTCCGGCGCGAAGGCGCGCAATCGCGGGCGATCAATGGCGATGCAGGCCGACAGAAAGTGCTCGGTGCGCGCGAAGAGGATCACGCCGACATTGAGGAATTCCCCCCGCTCGACGCGCGGCACGACGCGGACAACGGCGTAGCTATACCAGACGGAGGGCGTCGGCGGCATCGCGGGCCTCCTCTTCAAAGGGGCGCGGCCCGATGAGCCGGGCGAGGAACCAGGCGACATACGCCTCGCGGTATGCGGCGGGGGTGGCAAAGCCTCCCTCGCCAGTCAGCCATTCGTCCGGCACCGCCGCGGCGACCGCGCGGAGCGCCGCCGGAGTGAGGAGTGGGGCGAGCCGCTCGCCCGCAGCGACGATATCCCCCGCGAATGGCAGCAGGACATGATCCTTGATGAGGGGAAAGCGCGCCTGCGCGCTCCGCTCCCACCCCTCCGAACGATGATGGAAGTAGAGCGAGGCCCCGTGGTCAATCAGGTAGAGCAATCCGTTCCAGCGAAGCAGATTGGTGTTGCGCACCGTGCGGTCAACGTTCGTGATGTACGCATCGAACCAGACAATCGCCGCGGCGAGGTCAGGAGCGACGGTGCGGTCGGCAGCGGGATCGAAGGCGAGCGCGCCTGCGAGATAGGCGAGGCCGAAGTTCGCTCCGCTGCTGCCGCGCAGAATATCCTGAATCTCCGGGTCGGGTTCCGCCTGCCCGAAGCCCGCACCGAGCGTCACCACCGCCGGCGACGGTACCGGAAGATCGAGCAGCACGGCCAGTTCCGCCGCGAGTAGTTCGGCGATCAGCGCCTTCACGCCCTGCCCCGCGCCCCGGAACTTGACGACGTACGCCCCCGGCTCGTCAGTCTCGACAACGGCAGGCAATGAGCCGCCTTCGCGCAATGGCACAAGGTAGCGCAGCCCGGTGAGCCGCTTCACAATCGCCTCCCCCTGGTGATACGAACGGAAAAATGTCACGCGGGCGCTTCCGTGTTGTCGCGCCACCACGTCGCGACATGATCCGCCCGCGCGATCCAGACATCGCCGAGGTCTATCAGATATTCGAGCAGCCGCGCGAACACACGGCTCGGCGCGGGCCGCCCCATCAGGTGCGGATGGAGAGTAAAGCAGGCCACCCCGCCCTCGTCGCGCAGCACGTCAATCGTCTCCTGCCAGACGGCGAAGGCATCGTCGGGCGCGAGCAGATGGTCCCAGAAGAGGATGTAGTCATCGAGAAAGAGCGTCGGCGGCAGATGGACGAGCGGCAACAATGCGGAATCGGGCCGCACGATCTCCGGCACGTCGCCCCACTGGAAATCCATCGCATAGAGAAAGCCGAGCGACTGGAGCACAGCGGGCGTCTCCGCGCCGGGGGCGAAACCCGCCGTTTTGTGCCCGACCGGCGGCGCACCCGTGATCGCTGCCAACACCCGCCGCGTGCGTTCGATGTCGGCACGCTGATCGTCCGCGCTCAGTTCATCGTAGTGGGCGTGATCCCAGGTATGGCAGGCGACTTCGTGCCCCTCGTCGTGGCAGCGGCGCACGAGTTGGGGCGCTTCCTCGGCAACCTGCCCGACCCCGAACCCCGTCCCCGCGAGGCCGTAATCCGCCTCGATGCGCACGCGGCGGTCGGCACCGGCACGCAGGTCGTACTGCCCGATCGCGCGTTTGCCGGCGCGATGATCGCCGTATTCGCGCCGCAGCCAGGTGTCGCTGTCCACATCCACGCTGATGACGACCGCGCTCCGATGCCCGGCGGGCCAGCGTGGATGCGTGTCGGTATCGTTTTTCATTTCCTCACCCCCGGCCCCTCTCCATCGCCCCGACGCTTCGCCATCATGCGGTCACGGCAGCGAGGGAAAGGGGGAGCCGACCATACTCCGTTAGCACATTGTGGGGATCATGTCGCCGTGCGCGGCGAACAAGTCGTCCACGAGCGACCAGATTTCATCGAGCGTCAGTTCCGCCGCCAGATGCGGGTCGAGCATCGCGGCATGATAGACGTGCGCCCGCTTCCCTTCCAGCGCCGCCGCGATCGTCACATCCTGCACATTGATATTCGTGCGCATCAATGCGGCGAGATGGACAGGCAGATCGCCGATCACCGTCGGCTGAATGCCGCTCGCATCCACGAGGCACGGCACCTCGACGGTGCAGCCGTCCGGCAGATTCGTAATCAGGCTATCGTTACGCACATTGCCGTAGATGACGGCGGGGACATTTGTCTCCTTCGCGCGGATGATCTGGGCGCAATACTCGCTCGTCCGCGTCACCCGCAGCCGGCGCTTGCCGCGCGTCAGTTCATCACGCATCGCCGCCCAGCGCGCGTTCTGATTCTCGCAACGGGTGATGTACTCATCGAGCGGAATATGGAACCGCGCGATCAATTCGGGGTGATCGCGCTTAATGAAGTATGGCACATACTCCGCGAAATGCTCGCTCGACTCGGTGACGAAATAGCCGAGCCGCCGGAAGATTTCGAACCGCACGGCGTCATGGAGGTCATCGGGCGCGGGCGACGGATGAGCGTCCGGCGTGCCGAATCGCTCGCGCAGCATTGGATACGCATCCTCACCGTTCGCGCGCAGTTCGAGGTAAAAGGCCATGTGGTTGATCCCGGCGCAGCGATACGTCATCGCCTCCGGCGGCACACCAAGATAGCGCGCCAGTTGCGCCGCCGTCCCCTGCACGCTATGACATAGCCCGACGGTTTTGATCCGCGTCGCGCGCTGCACGGCGCCCGTGACCATCGCCATCGGGTTCACATAGTTGAGAAAAAGGACATCCGGGCAGACCGCTTCCATATCGCGGCACATGGCGAGCACGACGGGGATCGTTCTGAGCGCGCGGAAGATGCCGCCGATACCGAGCGTGTCGGCAATCGTCTGCCGGAGGCCGTAGCGCTTCGGTATCTCGAAATCAATCACCGTGCTCGGTCGGTAGCCGCCGACCTGAATCATATTGATGGCGTAATCCGCGCCTTCGAGCGCCGCCCGCCGGTCCATCGTCGCCGTGATGACCGGCCTCGCGCCGACTGCCGCCGCCACCCGATGCGCGACGATCTCCGCGACCCGCAACCGCTCCGGGTCAATGTCCATCAGCGCGATCTCACTACCGCGCAGTTCCGGATGAGACAAAATATCGCCGAGCAGGTTCTTCGCGAAGACGACGCTTCCCGCGCCGATCATCGTGATCTTCATGAGGCTCCTTCGGAGCGGGAAGTTCGCAGTACGCAGTTCGAAGAGGGGACGACGTTTTCTTCGAACTGCGTACTGCGAACTTCCCGCTCCGAAGGAGCCTCATGAAGATCACGATGATCGGCGCGGGAAGCGTCGTCTTCGCGAAGAACCTGCTCGGCGATATTTTGTCTCA
>JAICJW010000423.1 GCA_025928215.1 Chloroflexia bacterium
GCTCGATCAGCGCCACCTGCTTCTCAAGGTTGAGGAGGATTGTCTCGATTTCCTGCTCCGCCTTCTGATTGATCTCGAAATCGCTCTCCGCGCGCAACTCCGCGTGCCGCCCGAGCAGGTTCTGCCCAACCATGATCAGGGGCATGAGACAGATCTGGATCATGTTGGAGATAAAGAGCCAGAGGACGAACGCCGGCGCGGGGTCAAAGCGGATGGCGCGCGGCGCGAGGGTGTTCCAGCCGAGCCAGAACGCGGTCCATGTGACGATGACGAGGAAGAAACCAATCGTCCCGACACGGGTAGTGATCGCGAGGGCGAGGCGGTCGAGGCGCGAGAACGATTCCTGGTACCGCTCGTTGACGTTGCGGGGAGGATGTTGCCGACGCAATTCCAGCCGCTCGGCGATTTCCGACTCGATCTCCTCCAGCCGCCCTTCGGTCGCCTTCATCCAATCACCGACGCCACCCTCGGTGGTGCCGGGATAGCGCTGATCGACGATCATTTGCTCCTCCCCATCGTGGGCGTATAGGCCCTATTGGGCGGTGTAGCCGCCGTCCACGAGCATCGCGTGGCCGGTGACGAACGACGACTTCTCGGAGCAGAGCCAGATCGCCGCCTCCGCGATCTCCTCCGACGTGCCGAGCCGCTTCATCGGGTGCATACCCGCGATCGTCGCGTACATCTCTGTCCCTTCCGTGATTCCCGCGCGTCCG
This sequence comes from Chloroflexia bacterium, assembly GCA_025928215.1. Lineage (GTDB taxonomy): Bacteria > Chloroflexota > Chloroflexia > Thermomicrobiales > JALYUS01 > JALYUS01. The sequence continues at coordinate 714 of JAICJW010000423.1, forward strand.
AGCATCGGCGTGGCGATAAAAGCGGGGCAGACAGCATTGATGCGGACGCCCTGGGTCGCGTACTCGATGGCGGCGACCTTGGTCAGGCCGACGACGCCATGCTTGGCGGCGGTATATGCGGCGGCGTTCGCGAAGCCGACCACGCCGAGGATGGAGGCCATGTTGACGATGGCACCGCCGCGCGCGAGCATCGCCGGAATCTCGTGCCTCATGCACAGCCAGACGCCGGTGAGATTGACGGCGAGTACACGGTCCCATTGATCCGCCGGATAGTCGGCGGTGGGCGCTTGCGTCCCCTCGACGCCCGCATTGTTGCAGGCGTAGTCCAGTCGCCCATAGGTGCGGACAGTGGAATCAATCAGTTGCAGAACCTGCGCGTCTTGCGACACATCGCAGGTGAAATGGAATGCCGCGCCGCCCTGGCCGCGGATCATGTCGACGGTCTCCTGTCCGCCCTCCTCAAAGCGGTCGGCCACGACGACCGATGCGCCCTCGCGCGCGAACGCCAGCGCGGTCGCCCGGCCGATGCCGGAACTCGCGCCCGTCACAATTGCTACTTTGCCCGCAAATTCCCCGGCCATTTCATGCCTCCTGTTCATCCGTTTCGCCATCGCGTTCTTTCTTACAATAGACATGCCTTCTCCTCCGCGCCAGCATGGTCATTCTGCCGGGGCCGAACACTGAGCGCCCCGATGACCGCCCGCTTAGGGCGAGCTTGCCGACCGCAGCAATCATCATGGGGATCATGCGCGCCAAATCCAGAACCGGGATTACCTTCGTCTTTCCGTCCGTGATCGTCACGATTGCGATCGGCTGAATCCACGCGCCGCCGCCACCTCCGATACCTTCTTGCGCCGACTGGCTATCCGTCTCCGCGTTTGCCTGCGGCTGGGTGCCCATGCCGCCCCCAAATCCGTATGCAACGACCCCGATCGGGATGATCGTGGTCTCCCCGACGGTGCGCGATTCGCCACAGGCCAGGTCAATATTCGCGTTTGAGCGGATGCGTTCGAGCACCTTACCGAACACTCCATCGAAGCCTGATGCTGTGGCACGCTGTGTTGCATTCATCTTGGTTGCCTTCCCATTGAGCCGTCCGGTGCCCCGTTATCGCGCCAGGCGGCATATCGATGCGCGATCGTCCGGCCGATGCCGGAACGCCTCAGGTACTCTTCGTCACTGATGCAACGTGGTCGCCGATGGCACCGTGTCGCTTCTCCCACTCGGTGCGCCCCCACGCCAGCCAGGTCGCCACTTCCGCGACGCGCTGCCCGAGCGCACGTGCGCTCTCCAGTTCGGTCTCGGTGGGGATGCGATTGCCCATCGCGCCGGTGATCGCGGTCGCCCCGTAGGGCGCGGCGTCGTTCTCGAGGATCGGCATCTGCTGGCCGGGGGTGACGACGACCATGCCGAGATGCATCATCAGCGTCAGAATGGAATGGAGCGCCTGCTCGTTGCCCCCGTGCGGTGTCGCGGAAGCGGTGAACGCGCCCCCCGGCTTGTCATGGAAGAGGTAGTGATGCCACGGTCGCGAACGGTCCGTTGCGGGTGGGTTGCTGGCAGTCGCGCAGTCTTCGAACAGGCGCTTGACTGGCGATGCCATGCTGCCGAAGTAGGCGGGAGCGCCAACGATCAGCGCGTCAGCCGATCCGAGCTTGCCGACAACCATCGCGCGGCGCATCTGCATGTCCGCGGCACGTTCGCCGGGACGGAGTGCCTCCACGGGCAAATCCTCCACTTCGAGCATCTCCGTCTCGATGTCTGGCACGCGGCGCGCGCCCTCCGCCACGTGCTCCGCGAGCGACCGGACCGCGCCGAAGCGGCTGTAGTAGACGATCAATATCCGTGTTCTCTGTCGCTGCTCTTGCATCACTTCGCCCCTTCCGGATTCATCGATTGTCGCACTCCCACACCGGCATGCGAGCATGCCAGCGCCGAATTAGGCGCCCCTGACGACGTAGGTATCGGCCACCTTGTCGTGCCACGTCTGCTTGTTCGGGTCCCACAGCATCCACAGGTAGCCGAGGCAGAGCACCATGCCGGAGACGACCTTCATCAGGCAGCGGACGAAGGCCATCCCGAGGGGGACGGGCTGCCCGCCACGCGCGACGACGCGGATGCCGACCGCCTTCTTGCCGATCGTCTGCCCGTTCCAGTAGGCGATGAGCAGCGCCTCGTAGAAGATGAAGAAGAGCGTCTGCAAGCCCGACCCGCCGGAGCGATAGTGGAACCCGCCGCCGGTGATCGCGATGCTCGCGCCGAGCGAGGCCGCGAAGATATTCGCGGGGATGCTGACGATGATGCCGTCGAGGATGAGGGCGAGGAGTCGCTGCCAGAAACTCGCGTAGCCGGTCGCGACCGCCGGGGCCGGCCCCATGGAGGGAGGCCGGCTGGGCGGCGTTCCGACAGACGGATACGGGCCTTGTGTCGTCGACGTGTTCATGATGAATCTCCCAACGGTGCGAGCAGCCTGCGCACGCTCGCCGCGTGCATGGCCGCTCATCGGCTTTTCCGGGTGCAGCGCTTGCACCACCCGTCGCATGGTCAGCGTACGTCCCGCCCCATGTCAGCGGCGTGACACTGCCTCCGCGTGTGTTGCAAAAGCGCAACGAATGGACTTGGCGCGGGTTGGGTCATCCGCGCCGTACGGACTCCTTCACTGACCGCGCGCCGACTTCCTCGGTGGGTATCCACCCGTCGTGCGGGGCGGTCGTTGCGCGGACGATGAGGACGGGGCATGGCGCGCCCCTCACGACGCTCTCGGCGGTGCTACCGATCACCCAGCGGGAGATTCCCCCGCGCCCGTGGCTCGCCATCACCGCGATGCCCGGCGGCTGCGCATGCAGATATTCCGTGATGATCGCGTCCGGGGTCGCGCTGCCGCGCAGCCACCGCGTCCGCACGCCGGTGATCTCCAGCCGGGCCGCAATCCGCGCGAGATACGTTTCCGCATCCGATTGCGCATATTCC
>JAICJW010000030.1 GCA_025928215.1 Chloroflexia bacterium
ATCCACGGCATCAAGATCGCGGCGCGGAAGAACTTGCGTCCCCAGAACTCCTGATTGAGGAGCAGCGCCAGCCCGAAGCCGAGGACGAACTTGATGATCGTCGTCAGGAAGGTGTACCACGTCGTGTTGCGGAAGGCCGTCTTGAAGATCTGGCTGTCCAGTTGGTTCGTGAAGTTGTGGAGGCCAACGAACGTGCCGTCGTTGCCCACCGTCTTATTCGTCAGGCTCAACCAGAGCGCAAGGCAGAACGGATAGGCGACGAGCACAATGAGGAGAATGATCGCGGGCGCGACCATAATGTAGCCCTGCGTCGCGTCGCGCCCCCGGATGATCTGCCAACGGTGCGCGGCGGCTTCGCGCCGCCGCTCCTCGGGCTGGCCGACCGCATGCGAGATTCCCATCGTCTATCCTTCCTCACCCCCCGGCCCCCTCTCCATCGCCCACAGGTTTGTGGCGCAGATAGGTTTGCTTAGCGATGGAGAGGGGGAGAATGATTCCCGTTCGTGGCCTTCTCTTTCCCCTTCCCCTCCCCTCTCCATCGCTGTCGTGATCTCTCTTTATTCCGATCAACAGGCGATGGAGATGGGCCGGGGGTGAGGATTGCCGTATCACCCGCCTTTGAGAAGCACGTTGTACTCATTGACCGCGAAGGCGATGGCATCCTTCGGGGCCATTCCCTGGGCAACCTTGGCAAACATATCAATGATGATGAACTTGTTCTGTGCCGCGCCGACGACTTGCGTGAAGGGGCCGGGAGAGCCGGGCATCCGGGTCGTCTTGGCGAGCGTCCGCGCGCTAGCGAGCTTCGGATCGGTCGGCCAGGCCGCATCTACGCTGTCCAGCATCGGGAACGGCGGCAGGTTATAGCCGTTGCCCAACTTCGTCCACTGGGTCTGGAAGTCCTTATTGTAGAAGCCCTCGGTGAGATAGGCCTTGGCGGCATCCACATTCTTCGCGTAGGTCGGGATGCCCCAGTAGAGCATGCTCATGTACTGGAAGGCCCCGCCAGGACCGGCGAGGGTCGTGCCGTGGTTCGAATTACCGGCGAGTTCCGGATCGGTCTTGAGTAAGCCGGCGTAGATCGTGTTCGCGTTGTTTGTCGCCGCGATCTGTTTGGAGGTATAGGCGAGGTTGTTGCCCGTCTCATCCCAGGCGAAGGCATTCTCGGCGAGCGAGTCCTTGTAGTACGTCTGGAAGAAGGTCAGGCAGTCCAGCATCTCCTTCGAGTTGAGGGCGACCGTTTTGCCGTCCGCCTCGAACTCCTTGGCGCCGAAACTCCACATGAGCGAGTAGTTGTGCGTCGCGCCATCGGTGACGGCGTGGCCCAGGGTGTGACCAATCGGCGTCCCGGCGGCCTTCAGTTTCTTGCCCGCCTGATGGAACTCCTCATAGGTCGTTGGCCACTTGTCAATGCCCGCCTTCTGGAAGAGGTCCTGGCGGTAAATCCAATACTGGCCGTAGATCGCCGCCGGGAGCGCCTTCCACTTGCCGTCCCCGCGGATGCAGACGCTCTTTGGCCCGTCGTACCAGCCGCCGACCGTCGTATTGAGTTGCCCGGAAAAGTCTGAAATATCTACCAGGACATTCTCATTCGTCGCAACGTGTTGCGCGTACATGTTGATGAGGTCCGCGCCCTGCTTGGTTTGCGCGTTCGTCGCCAGTTTCGCGTCCCACTGATCGAGCGCGACGGTGTCCTTCGTCAGTTTGACGCCCGCGCCCTTCGCCCAGTCATCCATGTTCTTTTCCTGGAGGTCCGTCGCCGATTGGATGCTTCCCTGCATCCAGAGGACGGTGAGTTCCGTGCCCTTGATCGGCTTGCCGGTGGACGCCGCGGGAGCGGCCGTACCGGTCGTGCCACCGGCCGGGGCGGCGGTGCCGCTCGCCCCGGCGGGCTTCGGCGTGTCGGTTGCGCTGCTGCCGCCACCACAGGCTGCGAGCAGGCTACCGAGTGCGACGGCGCTGCTCACCGCAAGGAACCGCCGCCGGGTGATGATCGTGCGTGCCTCGAACCGATTACTCGTCGCACCAGACATGTGTTTTCCCCTTCGCTATGGCATATCGCATCAGACTCATACCCCACTGCACCTGATCCGGTTGCGTATGATGTCGCTCCTCCTCTGCTGTGGGCCGCCACGCCGCTGCCACATTGAGTAGCCAGTAGTCAGTAGTCAGTAGTCGGTAGTCGGTTGGAAGCGGTAGTACGATGCGTCTCTCTTTCTGGCTACTGACTACTGATTGCTATCTGATCGTTCATGGAGCCGATGACGCGCTCGTACGAACCCCGCAAGTGATCCTCGATCAATTCGATGGCCCGCGTCTCATCGCGTTCCTCGAGGGCATCGAGGATAATCTCGTGTGCCGACCCCGTGATGATGCGGAAATCGGCGTTCGCGACATTGCGGCTGAGTAGAAGAATGTGGATCTGCCGCCGCAGGTTCACCCAGCAGTCGTAGAGCCGTTTGTGATCACTCGCCTGGTAGAGCAGTTCATGAAACTGCACGTCCAACTCCGCCGCCTCCTGCTCGGTGATGCCGCGCGCGGTGTAGGCGTTCATCGTCTCGACGATCTGCCGCATCGCCGCGAACTGGGCGGGCGCGGCACGGCGGATCACCCGCTGAACGGCCAGCCGCTCTAACACGCGGCGCAGGCTGTAAATTTCTTCCGCGTCCTCCCGCGTCAGCCGCGCGACGAATGTCCCCCGGTTCCGCTGGATGACGACCAGCCCCTCACGCTCCAACTGGCTGAGCGCCTCCCGCACCGGGCCACGGCTGACACCGAGGGACTTTGCGAGCGCCTCCTCACGCAGCCGCTCGCCGGGGCCAAAGTAGCCGTGGACAATCGCTATGCGGAGGCGCAAGGCGATGTCGGCCGCGAGGCCACGATTGAGCGGCGAGGACAAAATAGCGTCGAGCGCTTCTCCCTGCATGCCGATACTCCCATGATGGATTGTGTGATTGTCTGTGTTTAACTGTTAACAATCATACAATACGCGAGCATCGGTGTTTCGTCAAGCGAATGAAGCCGTTTCTCATTCGGTGAAAGATCGCTGGATGCGGACGCTTGCCTGAGCGAGAGAAAAGACGAATACTGCGCGAGGCACGATCTCCACCCGATCCTTTGCACCGCAATCGTCACGACGCGTCAAGCGAAAGGAACGCCGCATATGTCCGTCGTATCGAGTACGACTGGGAGCCGCAGGCGGCCACTCAAGGTCGGCCTTCACCTCCCCATCACGGATTCCTGGGCGGACACCCTGGCGATGGCGCGGCGGGCGGCGGATGTCGGCTTCGATTCCCTCTGGCTGCCGGATCACCTCTCGATGAATCGCGCCCAACTCTGGATCACTGCGGGAAGACCCGTTCCACCCGGCGTCGAGTCGGAGCCGCCTGTCGGGGCGTGGGAGACGTGGTCGCTGATTGCCGCACTCGCAATGGCGGTGCCGAACGTCGAACTGGGGACACTGGTCATGTGTACCGGTTTCCGCAACCCCGCCCTGCTCGCCAAGATGGCGGAGACGCTCGATGCGATCAGCGGCGGCCGGCTGATTCTCGGCCTCGGCTCCGGCGATGTCGCCCATGAATTTCACGCCTTCGGCTTTCCCTTCGATCACGCAGTCAGCCGTTTCGAGGAGGCATTGCGGATCATCACGTCGCTCCTGCGCGAGGGCTACTGCGATTTTCACGGCACCTATTACGCGGTGAACGATCTGACGCTCGAACCGCGCGGCCCGCGTCCGAATGGCCCACCGATCCTGATCGGCACGCTCCTCACCGGCAAGCGGATGCTCCGCCTCACCACGCAGTACGCCGATCTCTGGAATGGTTTCCTGTGCTACGGTCGCAACTGGCCCGATATGCTGCCGCCCCTGCGCGCGGCGATTGATGCCGCCTGCGTTCAGCATGGCCGCGATCCCGCCACGCTTGGTCGCACGCTCGGCCTCCGCGTCGCCCTGCTCGGCGAGCACATCGCGGGGGGTGTCGAACCGCTCGAAGGAACACCGGCGCAGATCGCGGACGCGCTGCGGGAGTTCGCGCGCGGCGGCGTCTCGCACGTCCAGATTTGGCCGACACCGCGCACCCTCGCCGGCATTGAGGCGTTCGCGCCGGTGCTGGAGGCATTGGATCGGGGATAGGGAACCTCATCCCCCAACCTCCTCTCCATTGCGATGGCGAGGGGGAGCGACCTCCTGGATATCGTGATCTTTGAAGTACGCCCCAGTATCGCGACGAGTCACCCCGCTTGCGCCATTGTCCACGCTCGTTCCATACTCCCCGCTATGGAAGAACTAACCGCAAAGAAGGAGAAGGAGATGCCCGCTACCGCCGAGAATCGCGCGCGTATTCCCGTTCAGGCGCTGCTGGACTTTACCGTCCGCGCTTTCCTGCGTGTCGGGCTAACGCAGGGGGATGCCGAGACGATGGCGGATGTCCTGATTGGGGCGGACATCCGGGGCATTGACTCGCACGGCGCGCCCCGGATGCGCATGTACGTCGAGCGGCTGCGCGATGGCCTGACGAACCCGGAGCCGCACATCGCGACCGTCTCCGAAACGCCGGGAACGCTTGCCCTCGATGGCAACAATGGCTCCGGCCCCGTGATCGGCAGCTATGCGATGCGGCGCTGCATCGAGAAGGCGCGCGAAAACGGCGTCGCAACCGTGACGGTGCGCAACAGCAACCACTACGGCTCGCTCTCCTATTACCCATTGATGGCCGTCGCGGAGCGCTTCGCGGGTATGACGATGACGACGACCGGGCCGTTCATCGTACCGACCTTCGGCGCGGCGGGCATCCTCGGCACGAACCCGATCTGCATTGCCTTCCCCGGTGGCGAGCGCGAGCGGCCCTTCATGATTGACATGTCCACGAGCGTCGTCGCGGGCGGCAAGCTGGAGATCGCCCGCCGTGAGAACCACGACATCCCGAGCGGCTGGGCGCTCGATGAGCAGTTGCAACCGACCACCGATCCATTCAAGGCGAAGTTCCTCAATCCGCTCGGCGGCGACCGCGAGCACGGCAGCCAGAAGGGGTATGGCCTCAATGTCGCGGTGGACCTCTTCGCGGGGCTGCTCTCCGGCGGCAAGGTGAGCGCGGAGAATACGCAGATCGAGCGGACGGCCAAAGCGACGCATACCGCGCACATGTTCAGCGCCTGGCGGATTGACGCCTTCGTACCCTGGGAGCAGTACGCCGCCCGCTTCGATGCGTACATGCAGATGCTGAAATCCTGCCCGCCCGCCTCCGGCCACGACCGCGTCCTCACCCCCGGCGAACCCGAATGGCTCGCCGAAGACGACCGCCGAGCGAACGGCATTCCCCTCCACCCTGCCGTCCTTGAAGACTTGGGGAAACTGGCGGAGGAGTTGGATATACCGTTCGTGTAAGGGCGAATGCGGCCCCCGCCCCCGCCGTGCGAGGCGGGGCTATCCGGGCGCTCCTGGGCCAATCCGCAACGTGGCGGGCAGGCCAATAAACCGGCCATAGCGCCCCGCCGCGTCTTCGAGGGCCCGCGCTTCCGCCGCATCGAGCGGCGCGAAAGGGAGCGCGTCAACGATCACCGCGTCCTTCTTGAGCGTGCGCTTCCAGGTGCCCCGCACCCGGCCGTCAATGACCATCGTATGATTGAAGAGGAGATTGCCCCGCGCGTCCAACTTCTCGGCGGGCGCCATATCGAGGGCGGCGCTGCGATCGGTGTAGCCGACGATGTACTCGTCGTAATTCGGCAACAAGAAGGCGGTCGGGGGTAGGTCTTCGGGAAATGGCGCGGAGGCGGCGAACCAATACGTCCGGTCGTCAATATCCTCATGCATAATCTGGGAGCCGGCCAGAGCGAGGCCGGCCTTCGCGTCGGCGGTGGTCAGCCCCGACCACCAGACGAAATCTCGTATGGTGGCCGGCCCGTGGCTCGTGAAATAGCGTCTGGTCAGTTTGGCCAGGGCTTCCTCGCGCGCGAGCGGCGCGGTGTGCGGCACCCGCTCATCGAGCAAGGTATAGGAAAATTGCTTGCCGCGCCTCGCGCCGCTACAGACGATCCCTGTCAGCTCGGCGTGCATCATGATGTGGGTGAGTCGCTGGCCATCAATGGCGATACCGGCTTCCTGTAGCATGACCGCGAGTTCGGTACGGGTGAGTTGCACGCCGCCTCGCAAGGCGTTCACCAGCGCGGCATTGCCGCGGGTTAACGTCGCATCATCGAGGTCGAGTTGCCGACACTGGTAGGCATTCGCGACGTGAACGCGCGGCGCGGTGAGCGCCAGCAACCAGCGGATGTCGGCGGGCGTAACGAAATGCCAGGTGGGCCGCATGACGTGGGTACGGAGGATCGTCCCGGCGGCAAACGCGGCGTCGAGGGCGGCGTCGGTCGCGCCCTGCATGCGCTGGCCGACCGCCCATTTCGCGCCCGCGTAGTCCTGAGCCTGGACCGCGCCGAACCAGCGCACCACCGCATCGGGCGTCTCGAATTTCGTTGCCGCGATCCGCTGATTGTGCAGCCGCTGGCGCGCGATATCCGTGTTCATACGCATCATTGCGCCGTATAGCCGCCATCCGCCGCGAGCACGTGGCCGGTGACGTAGGAAGATGCGTCCGAGCAGAGGAAGAGCACGGGGCCGACGATCTCATCCGGGGCGCCGAAGCGGCCAATCGGATGCTTGGCGCGGAAGGCGTCGTAGAATTCCGGCTCGCGCGAGACTTGCCGCGCGACGCCGGCCGTCTGAATAACGCCCGGTGCGATAGCGTTCACGCGCACGCCCGTCGTCGCCCACTCGATGGCGAGCGAGCGCGTGATCTGCACGACGCCGCCCTTGCTGGCGATATACGCCGGATTGCCCGGATAGGCGATCAATCCCGCGATCGAGGCGAAGTTGACGATCCGGCCATCGCCGCGCGGGATCATTACGCGGGCGGCGGCCTGACAGCAGAGGAACGTCCCGGTCACATTGAGGGCGAGCACGTCATCGAAGGTCTTGCGGTCGTAGCCGAGCGCGAGGCCACGGCTGCCACCACCTGCCGTGTTGATGAGGATGTCGAGACGACCCCACTGGTCCACCGCGCGCTGGACCATCGCCGCCACCTGCGATTCGTCCAGCACATCCACAGTCATCGCGAGGGCATCGCCGCCCGCCGCGCGCAGTTCGGCGGCGACCGTTTCCGCCCGCTCCCCGTCCCGGTCGGCAACGATCACCGATGCACCACTGGCGACCAGACCATGCGCGATCGGCGTGGCGAGTGCGCCACCACCGCCCGTAATAATTGCCGCCCGCCCATCCAGCCGCCAGATGCCCGGTACCGTCTTCCGCTCGTCCACGCATCCCTCCTCAGATTAGACAGCGACAAATCGGGGAGAACCGCAGAGACGCAGAGAACACAGAGAGCGCAGAGAAAAACGAGGGAAGAAAAGAAAATCCTTTCGTTTATGTATTTACTCTGCGCTCTCTACCCCCCTGCATCTCAGCGGTTCTCCCCGGTTTCCTTCCTTCGTGCCATCATACTGGGGATGGCGCGGCTCTGCTATGCTGCTTCGGTAGGAAAGGCGGCGGTATGGCGATCCGGCTGATTGCGCTCGATGTGGACGGTACACTCCTGACCTCCGCCGGGGAGGTTTCGCCCGGCGTGCATGCGGCGATTCAGGCGGCGGTGGCGCGGGGCGTCCACGTCACGCTGGCGACGGGCCGGCGGCTCTATGCGGCGCGTGCCTATGCCGAGATGCTCGGCTTCCGCCTGCCACTGATCCTCCACGGCGGGGCGGTGATCCAGGAATCATCCACCGGCGCGGTGCTCTATGAAGACGCGATCCCGCCCGATGTGCTGCGCGAGGCGGTGGCGATCAGCCGCGCGCATGGCTACCAGCCCGTCCTGCTGGAAAGCCCGGCGCATGGCGGGCGACTCTACACCGGCCCCGCGGAGGCAGAGAACCGGGCGACGCGCGAATACCTCATCACGCGGGACGGGCTGACGCGCACCGATCACGCCACCCTGCCGACGCTCGGCAATATCCTCAGCGTCGTGATGCTCGACGACGACGTACCGCCCCTCCTGACGCTCCGCGACGCGCTCCTTGCCGCGCTCGGCGACCGGATTGGCAACTTGATTGATCGCCCTGTCACGGCGACCGCAAGCATTAAGACCTTCGCGCTCGATCTCTTCAACGCGGGCTGCGGTAAGAGCAAGGCGCTCGCCCATCTCGCCCGGCAGGAGAGGATCACGCTCGCTGAAACGATGGTCGTCGGCGATTACCTGAATGACCTCGAAATGCTTACCGCCGTGCGCGAGGGCGGCGGCATCGCCGTCGCCATGGGCAACGCCGAACCGGAACTGAAAGCGGTCGCCACCGCCACCGTCGCCACCAACGACGCCGATGGCGTGGCCGAAGCAATCCATCGCTTCGTGCTGCAATCCTGAGCGACGGAGAGAGAAACCGATTGAACCGCAGAGGACGCAGAGAGGAACAGGGAAGAGAAAAACAGGGAAAGGTACGCATCAATAGGTTTGTTTCACGTTTCCTTTGTCTTTCGTGACTCTTGTATTACTCCGCGCTCTCTGCGGTTCAATCGGTTCGCCTATCCATGGAGGAGCCATGATTCGCGGGTTAATCTTCGACTTTGACGGGTTGATTCTCGATACGGAACTGCCGGATTACGAGTCGTGGCAGGAGATGTTCATCGAGCATGGCGCATCCTTGCCGCGTGCGGAATGGGCGCCCTTGATCGGCACGGTGACGGACTCGTTCGACATCTATGCCTATCTGGAGCAGCAGGCGGGGCGGGCGATTGACCGTGACGCCGTGCGCGAGCGGCGGCGCACGCGGTATCACCAGCGGGTGACCGAGCAACTGATTCTGCCGGGTGTGGAGGAATGCATCGCGGCGGCGAAGGGGCGCGGCTTGAAAATCGGCCTGGCCTCGGCGGCAACGCGAGAGTGGGTACTCGGACATCTGGAGCGACTGGGTCTGCATGTCCACTTCGATACGGTGAAGACGGCGGCGGATGTCGAGCGCGTCAAGCCGGATCCGGCGTTGTACCGCGCCGCGATCGACGCGCTTGCGCTGGAGGCAACGGAGGCGATCGCTCTGGAGGACTCTCCGCACGGCATCGCGGCGGCAAAGGCGGCAGGCCTCTTCTGTGTCGCCATCCCGAATGCCATGACGCACGACCTCGACCTCAGCGCCGCCGACCTTCGACTCACCTCGCTCGCCGAACTGCCCCTCGCGCAATTGCTGGAGATCGCGGAGAATCACCGGACAAGAACCAACCGCACCGGAAAGGACGCGTCATGACCGCCACGATCACACCGAACCCCGAAATCGTCGCCTTCGCCGACCCGACCATCGCCGCCATCGAGCGGATCTTCGCCTGCCTCGACGGGCTGGACGCCGAGGGCTTGAACTGGCGCCCGCCCGCGCCGCAGACGAACAGCCTCTACGTCCTCGCCTTCCACACGATGGGCAGCGCGGAAGCGTCAATCATCGGCGAACTCGGCGGCGAGCCGGTTGAGCGGGACCGCGACGCCGAATTCACGGCCTCCGGCGATTCACGGGCGCCGCTCGACGCGCGATGGCGCGCGCTCGAACCGCGCTTGCGCGCGACCCTGAACCGGCTGACGGCGGCGGACATGGAAAGAACCGTCCATCATCGCCGCTTCGGCGCGATGAGCGGCCGCACGTATCTGATCCTCTCGGCGCAGCACCCCGTCGAGCACGCCGGGCACGCGGAGCTGACGCGCGACCTGCTCAAGGCAGCGCGGGCGTAAGAGCGTTGGGGCGGTTCGATCTCTCTTCGGCTGCGCAACGTCTCTCCGCCTCATTGGACGGTAACGCCCGCGCCTTCTCTCACTGCACCGATGCGCCATGCCGCCTGCCCTTCCTCACGGCATGCCGTGAGGAAGCCATCCGCGGCGTCCGGCGCGAGGCAGAGTAACAGGCCGCCGGAGGTCTCCGATTCCCAGAGCATCTGCCGCGTCACGCCGTCCACACCGTCCGCGAAGGTGACATGCGCGGCGAAGTAGTCGCGGTTCCGGGCGCTGCCGCCGGTGCGAATCTCCTGCATCGCGTATGCGCGCGCGCCATCGAGCCACGGGAGCGCGGCGGCATCGAAGGTGATTGCGACGCCGCTTTTCGTCGCGATCTCATCGGCATGACCGAGCAGGCCGAAGCCGGTAATATCCGTGCCGGCGCGGACATCCGCCGCGACGGCGAGGCGCGAGGCGACATCGTTCAGCCGCTTCATGCTGGCGATTGCCGCCGCGAGGTGCGCGGGATCGGCGGCGAGGTTCTTCGCTGCCGTCGTGATCGTGCCGGTGCCGAGCGGCTTCGTCAGGATGAGCAGATCGCCGGGCTTCGCCGCCGCCTTCGTGATGATCCGGTCGGGATGGACGGTGCCGGTGACGCTGAGGCCATACTTCGGCTCGGCATCCCTGATTGTGTGCCCGCCCGCGATCACCGCGCCGGCCAAGGCCATCGCGTCCGTGCCCCCCTGGAAAACGCGTGCCAGCAATTCCGCGCTCAACTCTTCCGGCCACGCCGCGACATTGAGCGCGAAGCGGACGGTACCCCCCATCGCGTAGATGTCGCTCATCGCGTTCGCGGCGGCAATCGCGCCGTAGTCGTACGCGTCATCCACGACGGGCGCGAAAAAGTCCACCGTCTGCACGACGGCGAGATCGTCCGACAGCCGGTAGACCGCCGCGTCGTCGCTCGTGTGGAGGCCGACGAGCAATTCCGGTGGCGCAGTGACCGCCGCCAGCGGCGCGAGAACAAGAGCCAGGTCCCCCGGCCCAAGTTTGGACGCTCAGCCCGCGCAAGCGGCGAGGGTCGTCAGGCGAATTTCATCCCGTGTATGCACCGGCTCCTCCTTCCCGCGTCGTCATGTATCCATCCGTCGCTAGCCTCACTCTATCAGAAGCGCGGCATGCGGACGAGTATTCCGGCAGGCTGAAGCCCACCTCCATTATCAGTTGACTGCCGTTGCGATGCCTTGAATCCGCCGCATGCCGCCGCTATGCTCACCGCAGCGGTCGGATCGCGCCGCGCCGGGAAGGAAATTGCGCTCCTATGTCGTTCGCCGGGCCACCACTCCTGCGGAATGTGGACTTTCGCAAACTCTGGGCATCGCAGGCGGCGACCGTCTACGGCTACTTCACGATCCTGATTGCTGTGCCGCTGCTCGTCTTCAGCCGGACGCATTCGGCATGGCAGACGGGGCTGGTTGCTGCCTTCGAGACGCTCGCCTATCCGCTCGTCGCGCCGTGGGCGGGCGTCGCGGCGGATCGGATGAACCGGCGCGTCATCATGCTGATGTGCGACGCGACGCGGGCCATCCTCTACGGCAGCATCCCGCTCGCGGCGGCGTTCGGGACGGTAGCGATCCTCCATGTCTACATCGTCGCCGCGCTCGCACCGCTCTTCACCGTGCTCTTCGATGCCTGCGCCCTCAGCACGCTGACCGCGCTCGTGCGGCGCGATCAGTTGGTGGAGGCGAACGCGCGCCTGCAAATCACCGTCTCCGTCGGCTCGCTGATCGGGCCGTCCGTCGCGGGGTTACTGATTACAAACATCGGCGAAGCGCGCTCGCTGCTGGTCGCATGCGTCACCTTCGCCTGCTCATTCTGCGCGCTCGCCTCTATCCGCCGCCCCTTCCAGCGGCATGATCTGGGCGCGGCGCAGGGACGGAGCGTGCGCGCCGATCTCGTCGAGGGGCTGCACTTCCTCTGGCGGCAAGGCACCGTGCGGGCGCTCGCCTGCGTCCTGTTCGTCTTCACGCTCGCGGACGGCGGCATCTATGGCCTGCTGCCCGTCTACGCGTTGGAAGGACTGAATATCCGCAAGGGTCTGGTCGGGTTGCTCTACGCGGCGTCCGGGATCGGCGGCATCGCTTCCGCCTTTCTCGTCACGCGCATCAGCGCGCGGCTCGGTATCCGCACGATGATGATTGGCGGCTTCTCCCTCGCGGGGGTGCTGACGGTCGCCATGGCCTTCGCGCCGACGCTGTCCGCCGCCCTCGCCCTACTTATGCTGCGCGCCTTCTGCGTCGAGATGGTGATTATCACCGTCATCTCGCTGCGCCAGCGGCTGATCCCCGATCATTTGCAGGGGCGCGTGAACATCGCCGCCCGCGCCATTTCGATGAGCGGGTTCCCGCTCTCGTCCTCCGTCGCGGGCTTTGGCATAGAGATCATCGGTGTCCGGCCCGTCTATGCACTGATGTCCATCTTCATCTTCATCTCCGCGCTCTTCGGCCTGCTCGTGCCCCGCCGCGCCGATGTCGAGCGGCAAGTTGCCGCCATGCTCGCCTCCCAGGAGCACGACATTCTCCACCCCGAACCTATCGCGGCAGCGTGAGAAACCGATTGAACCACGAAGAGACGAAGGAAGAGAAGAGGAGTTTTTTCTCTTCCCTCTTTGTGATCTTCGTCTCTTCGTGGTTCAATCCCCTTTTCTCCTCTTTGCGTCTCTGCGGTTCATATGGTTTGTCAACCTGTAAGGAGGTTGGGATGACGGATGCAATTCGGTACATCAAGAACATTCCCGGTGGGCGGGGGGATTTGCCGTTCAGCCGGGCGGTCGTCGCGAATGGGTTTGTCTGGGTATCGGGCGTGGGCGGCGCTAACCAGACCACCGGCGAAGGCGGCGGCACGATCGAGGAGCAGACGCGCGGCACGATCGAGAACCTGCGCAAAATCCTCGAGGCAGCCGGGTCGTCGTTGGAGCGCGTCGTCTGGATTCAGGTCGGGCTGGCCGACCCGTCGGAGTACGCGCGCATGAACGCCGAGTACATCAAGCATTTCCCGGAGGACCGGCGGCCCGCCCGCGCGACGGTCAAACTCGGCTTCGAGAGTCCAACCGGCAAGTTGGTCATGGCCTGCACCGCGCTTGCGGGTGAGACGACCGGGTAAGAAGCGCTGCCCGGTACGTTGCCGGGCAATCGAGAGCGAGGCGACGGATGGACAAACTCAACGACGGCGAAATCACCGCGCGGCTGGAGAAACTTCCGGGCTGGGAACGTAGGGGCGAGCATATCACGAAGACGTACGAACTGAGCGACTTCACCCACGCGCTCGGCTTCGTCGTCGAGGTCGGGGTGATCGCCGAGGCGGTCTGGCATCACCCGGACATCACGATTCACGGCTGGAACAAGGTGGACATCACGTGCAGTTCACACGACGCGGGCACGATCACGAAGCGCGATGTGGATCTCGCCGACAAGATCGAGGAAGCCTTCGCGAAGCGGTAAGCATCATCGCGCAGGCTGGCGTCGGTTGCAGAATTCCCTGGGATTGAGAAATCATCCTTCAGCGGGGAGCGGATCGTCGCAGCGGATCAGGCGCGGCGTGCCACGGAGCGCGGCGAGGTCAGGCGTTCCGGTCGCGAACATCGCGATGCGGAGCGTCGTCGTCAGTTCTTCAATCGCTTCCAATACCGCCTCGGTTGAGACCGTCGCCGCTTTGAGGAAGGGGAGCGCAAGCCCGCAGACGTGCGCGCCGAGGGCAATCGCCTTCGCGACCTCCACGCCGTTCCGCAAGCCACCACTGGCGATGAGGGGCATCGCCGGGAGCACGGCCGCGACACCGGCGACGCATTCCGCCGTCGGAATGCCCCAATCAATGAAATGCGCCGCGACACGCCCCGCCATGGGATCGCGGGCGCGGTGCATTTCCACCTGGCTCCATGAGGTGCCGCCAGCCCCCGCGACATCAATCGCCGCGACGCCCGCGTCCGCGAGGTGCCGCGCGATATTCGGCGCGATACCCCAGCCGACCTCCTTGACGATGACCGGCACACCGACCGCACGGCAGACGGTTTCGATCTGTCCGAGCAGGCCACGCCAGCGGTGGTCACCCTCCGGTTGCAGGGCTTCCTGTAAGGCGTTGAGATGCAACATGAGCGCGTCCGCGCCGATCATCTCGACGGCGCGTCGGCAGTGGTCCACATCGTAGCCGTGGTTCAGTTGCACCGCACCGATATTTGCGAAAAGCAGGATGTCGGGCGCGGCATCGCGCACGCGGAAGGTGGCGGCGAGTTCCGGTTGCTCGACCGCGCTGCGCTGCGAGCCGACACCGAGCGCGATGCCGGCCACCTGCGCCGCTTCCGCAAGCCGGTGATTGATCGCCGTCGCCTCGTCCGTCCCGCCGGTCATCGAGGAGACGAGCAGAGGTAGGCGCAGCGCTTTGCTGAGGAAGGTCTGGTGGATGTCAATGGCGTTGAGGTCGCATTCCGGCAATGCCTGATGGACGAAGCGATACCGCGCAAAACCGTTCGTCAGGCCGGAGGCAACATCTTCGTCCAGCGTGATGCGCAGGTGCTCGGCCTTGCGGCGCTGGGTTGTCGGATGGTCGTCAGACATCGTTCGCTCCGTTGTGCGGCTCTATCCGCTTCGCGAGCATAGCCGCGTCTACGGTTCGCCGCAACAAAAGCGGGGCGGCGAATTGCCGCCCCGCTGTCATTTCCTCGTGGATTACGAGCGGGTTTACTTACCCTTCGCCGCCATCCGGCCCGTCTTGGTGAGGGTGCGGAGGGCACGAGTGGAGATCTGGATACGCTCCATCTTGCCATTGATCATCACGCGCTTCTTCTGCACGTTCGGCAGCCAGTACCGGTTCGTACGGTTCTTGGCGTGCGAGACGTTATGCCCGAAGGAGCGCTGCTTGCCGGTGATTGCGCACTTCATATCGCGTTTCCTTTGCCAGCCGCCGCGCCCTCCGCTACAATGGCGGCACGGACCCTTTGCTGCATCTTCGACGTCATTACTATTGTGTCGCGCTCGGGCGGCACCGTTCGATGCCGCAGCCTGCGTATGCTACCATTCCGTCCGCATGGATGCAAGCGAGGGGAAAGAGACCACAATGACGACCGTACCGGCGGAGCCAACAGACGTGCGGGCCACCGCTCCGGGGAAAGTGGTCGTTTCGGCGCGCGCCATCGGGTCGGTCGCCTATCAGGCGACGCTCGGCTGCTACGGCATCGTCGAACTCGTGCCACAGAATTTGCGGAGCCGCGTCGGGCGTCGCTTCGGTCATCCGCCACCGCCGGACGCGCGCGACGGGATCGCGGTGCAGATGGACGGCGACCGCGTGAGGGTCACGCTGCACGTCGTTGTGGAATATGGCCTGCCGATCGCGGCGGTCGCGCATAATGCCATCCAAACGGTCTATTTCGCCGTCGAGCGGGCATTCGCGCTCCGGCCCGACGCCGTCAATGTGCATGTCCATGGTTTGCGTTTTAGCGAGCATGAGGGAGAACGAGCGATATGAGCGCGGTAACGCGTCGGGGGGAGCAAGAGCGAGTGGCGCGGCAGAGCGGAGCGGAGAAGCCGGAAGGCGGCGCGCAGGCGGTGGCGGTCGTGGATGGCGCGGGACTGCTGCGGGCGCTGCGCGCCGGGACGGACTGGCTCGAACGCAATGTCGCGGGGGTCAACGCCCTCAATGTCTTTCCGGTGCCGGATGGCGACACCGGCACGAATATGTTCCTGACGATGAAAGCGGCGTACGCCGCCGCCGAAGGGGGGAAGGGTGACGATTCCTCCGTTGGCGATGTGGCGAGCCGGGCCGCATACGGCGCGTTGATGGGCGCGCGCGGCAACAGCGGCGTGATCCTCTCGCAGATTTTTCGCGGCATGGCGAAGGCGCTGGAGGGGCACGCGACGCTCGACGGCGCGCTCCTCGCCGCCGCCTGTGCCGAGGCGTCCGCGATGGCCTACAAGGCGGTGATGAAGCCGGTTGAGGGTACCCTGCTGACCGTCTCGCGCGGGGCGGCGGAAGCGGCCGAAACCGCCGCGCGGAATGGCGGCGACGTGCCAGCCGTGCTCGATGGCGCGCTGGCAGGTGCCCGTGCGACGCTCGCCAGAACGCCGGAGATGCTGCCGCTCCTGCGGGAAGCGGGCGTTGTGGATGCCGGAGGGCAGGGATACGTCATCATTCTCGAAGGGATGCGCCTCCATCTCGCGGGCCGCAGCGTCGAAGCCGAGGAGTTGCCGGAACTTGTGCCGGGCGGCGCGGCGATGGCCTTCGATCTCGCGGGGGTACATGCGGAGCACGGCGCGGACGATTACGGCTACTGCACGAACTACCTGCTCACCGCCACGCCCGGCACGACCCTTGATTTCGCCGCGCTTCGCGCCCAGATGGCGGCGATGGGGCATAGCGCGGTGATCGTCGGCGACGAACAGTATGTCAAGGCGCATATCCACACGACCGACCCCGGCGCGCTGCTCTCGTACGCCGTGCGGTTCGGCGCGCTGACACAGATCAAAGTAGACAACATGGACATGCAGGTGGAAACCCTCGAAACAACGGCGTCTTCGGATGTTTCAAGCGAGGAGCCGGCGGGGCAGATCGCGGTCGTCGCAGTCGCGGCGGGCGAGGGATTGTCCGCCGTGCTGCGCGGCCTCGGGGCAGCGAAGATCGTTCGGGGCGGGCAGACAATGAACCCCTCGACGCAGGAATTGCTCGACGCGATCAACGGCACGCCAGCGGAGGCGGTTATCCTCCTGCCCAATAACGGCAATGTCATCCTCAGCGCGCGGCAGGCGGCAGAGATGACCGCCAAGCGGGTGCAGGTCGTGCCGACGAAATCCATCCCGCAGGGGATTGCCGCCCTCTCGGCCTTCACCTTCAGCGCCGATCTCGAGACGAATGCGGCGACCATGACCGATGTGGCGAGCGGCGTGCGGACGGGCGAAGTGACGCACGCGGTCCGTGATGCGACGATTGGTGGCGTCGTCGTCAAAGCGGGGAAAGTGATTGGCCTGCTCGATGATGTCCTGACAGTCGCCAGTGACGACAGCACGGCCGTCACGCTCGACCTCCTGGCCCGGATGGGCGCCGAACACGCCGAACTCGTCACGCTCTACACCGGCGCGGAGGTTATCGCCGCGACGGCGGAAGCGCTCGGCGCGCGCATCGAGGAGTCGTATCCGCATCTCGCGGTCGAGATCGTTAAGGGCGGCCAGCCGCACTACGATTTCATTGTCTCGGTGGAATAGTAGTCAGTAGTCAGTAGCCAGAAAGGGATACACGTCACACTTCTACTCCCGACTGACTACCGACTACTGACTACTGACTACTAACTACTGGCTACTGGCTACTGGCTACTTGGGAGGGTTAGATGGCAGCGCCCGGGCAGATACGGATCGTCACGGATAGCACGTCAGACATCCTCCCGGAGGTGCGGGAGCGGTACGGGATCGTCACGGTGCCGCTGACGGTGCAGTTCGGCACGGATGTCTATCAAGACAATATTGACCTGACCCCCGAGGAATTCTATGTGCGGCAGGAGGCAGGCCCATTCCCGACGACCGCGCAGCCGCCCGTCGGCGCGTTCGAGGAAGTATATCGCCGGTTGCAGGCCGAAGGCGCGTCCGGCGTCTGCGCGGTCATTTTCTCCTCGAAACTCAGCGGCACCTACAACTCGGCGGCACTCGCGGCGAAAAATCTGGAAGGCGAGTTCCCCGTCGCAGTGATTGATACCCTGAGCGCCTCGATGGGCGCTGGCTACCTCGCGGTGGAGGCGGCGAAGACCGCCGAGACGGGCGCGTCGCTGGACGCGGTGAGCGCGCGGGTGCGGGAACTGATGCCGCACATCTAAGTTCTCTTCCTCGTCGAGACGCTTAAGTGGCTCGAACGGGGGGGGAGGATCAACAAG
>JAICJW010000565.1 GCA_025928215.1 Chloroflexia bacterium
CGGCAAGGTGACGAACGGCCTGCTCGCCACGGAGATCATCAAGGGGCAGATTCAGACCGGCGACAATACCTTCCAGCCGCAGGCACCGCCGAATATTTCTATCGCCGGTGACGCGAGCAATCCCGCGCCAACCTATGCGGGGCTGGCGACGAAGGGCGCGGCGCTCCTGCAGAATGCGCCGAATACGTCTGGTGTTCCTGTCACGACGATGATTGGATCGGATGGCGTGGTCGGTACGACCGACGCCGGTTCGGACCCGGCGATGCAGGTCGGCGCGTATGACGACGTCACGAAACACAACGTCGCCGCCGGGTTCGCGGACTACCGGGCAAAAGCGGGGTTGCAGACGATTGGCTATGCGATTTCGGAACCCTTCCGCGCCAATGTCAAGGTTGGCGGAACAGCAAAGGATGTGATGATCCAGGTCTTCGAGCGGCGCGTGCTGACCTATACCGCGAACAATCCGGACGCCTTCAAAGTGGAGATGGGCAACATCGGTCAGCACTACTATCAGTGGCGTTACCCGAACGGCGCGCCCGCCGCCCCGCCGGGTGGCACGGGCCAGACGCAAACGAACCCGAATAGTCTCGTCGCCTTCGTTTCACCGCCCACGTGGAAATATGATCCGACGCCTGTTACGGACGGGCCGCCGCGCACCACGTATCTCGGCCCGGGGCCGAATCAGAAGCTCGTCATCCTGATTGAAAATCAGTCGAACCCGCCAATGACCCTCGACGATGTCCTTGCCACCTATGTGGACGCGGCGCGGAACCAACTCGCGGGTGGAAGTGTGGCAAATGAACTGCTTCCGAGCGATACAACGATCGGTGGCGAACCGGCCAAGCGGTATCTGATTAGCGGCACCCGCCAGGATAACTCACCGGTATCCACGATCGTGGTCGTCGCCATCCACAAGGAGAAGGTTTATTCCTTCATCATCCTCGCCGATGCCAGCCCGATGCCCAACTACGATGACATTCAGGGCATCCTCGCCACGATGACCTTCCAGACATAGCGCGCAGGGCCGGGAGTGAGGAACGCCTATCCTTCGGCGGCCGCGCGCACGATCGCCGCGAACTCATCGGCTCGCAGGCTCGCGCCGCCGATGAGCGCGCCGTCAATCTCCGGTTGCCTCATCAATTCGGCGGCGTTGCGGCCGGAGACGCTGCCGCCATACTGGATACGGACTCCTTCGGCGGTCGGCGCTCCGTACAGTTCCTCGATCGCATTGCGAATCAGACCGCAGACCCGATTCGCTTCCTCGGCGGTTGCCGCGCGGCCCGTGCCAATCGCCCAGATCGGTTCGTATGCCATCACGATCATAAGCGCGCCCTCGGCGGAGACCCCGGCGAGCGCCGCGCGCACCTGCCCGGTGACGAAGGTGTCCGTTTCGCCCGCCTCGCGCTCCGCTTCGCGCTCGCCGACGCAGCAGATCGGCCGGATGCCGTGCTCGATGAGTGCGTGGACCTTCTTGTTCACCGATTCGTCCGTCTCGCCGAAAAGCGCGCGCCGCTCAGAGTGGCCGACGATGCAGTATTGCGTGAGGTCCTTGAGCATCAGCGCGGAGACTTCCCCCGTGAATGCGCCCTCATCCGCCCAGTAGCAATCCTGCGCGCCGAGCAAGATCGGCGTCTCTTCCAGATACTCCGCGACGGCGAGCAGCCAGGGGAAGGGCGGGCAGAGGACCACCTCCGCGCCCTCGACATTGTCGAGTTCATCCATCAATGCCTCGACGAGGTCCATCGCGCCGTCGTACGTCTTATGCATCTTCCAGTTGCCCGCGATAATCGGCGTCCGCATGCCTCACTCCGTTCGCTTCAGGACTAAGGACTAAGGACTAAGGACTAAGATGACGCGAATCCCCACTTAGTCCTTATCTCTTAAGGCTTCGACACCCGGCAGCGTCTTGCCTTCGAGGAATTCCAATGTCGCGCCGCCGCCTGTCGAGACATGCGTGATGTCGTCCGCGACGCCCGGTTCTTCGATGGCTGCGACCGAGTCTCCGCAGAG
>JAICJW010000068.1 GCA_025928215.1 Chloroflexia bacterium
CAGGATCGCCGCCAGCGCGCCCGTCGCGGCGGTGCCGACGCCCAGGCGGAGCAGATTCCGGCGGGTGAGCCGGCTGTTCGATGACATCCCTTCCACGTGCTGTCTCCTTTGCTGCAATGAGCAATCTATCACGATCCGACCGCCGCTATCCCTTCACGGAACCGGCGGTAAGCCCACGAATCAGTTGGCGCTGCCCGACGACGAGCAGCGCAATAGTCGGAATGAGGACGAGCACGACGCCCGCCATGATGAGGTTGTACGAGAGCGACTCCTCGTTGCGCAGGAAGTTCAGGCCGATCTGCGTGGTGCGCATGTTCCGGCTGTCCGTGACGAGCAGGGGCCAGAGGTACTGATTCCACGTCTGGAGGAAACTATAGACGGCCAGCGTGCCGAGCGCGGGCCGCGAGAGCGGAATGACGATCGTGAGCAGGTAGCGCAGGCTGCCGCAGCCGTCCAGCGTGGCGGCGTCGTGCAACTCCGTCGGGATGGAGAGGAAGAATTGCCGCAGCAGGAAGGTGCCGAAGCCCGTGGCGACGAAGGGGGCGATCAGGCCCAAGTAGCTATCTTTCCAGCCCCATGTGGCGATCGTCTGATAGTTCGGGATCAGCGTCACCTCGAAGGGGATCATCAGCGTTGCGAGGAAGAGCATGAAGAGCACCGTGCGCCCGCGAAACTCGCGGACGGCGAAGGCATACGCCGCGAGGCTGGCCGTCACCAACTGCGCGATCATCACGGACGCCGCGACGATGAAACTGTTGAGGATATAGCGCGGGATCGGCAGCCGCTGGAGCACGGCGCGGTAGTTGCCGAAGTCCAGGCCGCTCGGGAGGAACTTCGGCGGATACCGCGCGATCTCGTCCTGCGTCATGAAACTGGCCGTGAGCGCGTACAGAAGCGGGAAGAGGATGACCAGCGCCGCCACCGAGAGCAACGCGTAGAGCAGGATCTTCCGCACCAGGCGCGTATTCGGCGAACTGCTCATTGGTAGAACACCTTGCCTCCCAGCGACTTGAATTGGATGCCGGTCAGGGCGACGAGGATGACGAAGAGGATGACCGCCTGCGCCGATGCATAGGCGGAGTGGAAGTTGAAGAAGGCATCGCGGTAGATCGAGTAAACGACGACATTGGTCGAGCTGGCCGGCCCGCCTTTGGTGAGGATGTCAATCTGCGCGAAACTCTGGAAGGCGGCGATCACTGAGATGACGCTGACGAAAAAGAGCGTCGGCGACAGGAGCGGCAGCGTGACATTGAAGAACATTCGCGGCGGGCTTGCGCCGTCAATTTTCGCGCTCTCGTACAGCTCCTCCGGGATGCCCTGCAAGCCGCTGAGGAGGATCGTGAAGTTGAAGCCGAGGCCGAGCCAGATCGTGCCGATGGCGATTGCCCAGAGTGCGGAGTTCGTGTGCGTCAGCCACTGGACGGGCGAGAAACCGACGCGCGTCAGAAGATAGTTCAGCATGCCGACGCTCGGGTTGTACAAGAGGGCGAAAATCACCGCGCCCGCCCCGACCGAGACGCCAATCGTGATCGCGAAGGCGACGCGAAAGACGGAGATCGCCCGCAACCGCAGATTCGCCATCACCGCGAGCAGCAGCGCGACCAGCAACCCGAGCGGGACGGTGTAGAGCGAGTAGAGGAAGGTGATCTTCAACGAGTTCCGGTAACTTTCGGACGTCAGCGCGTTCTTGTACTGATCCAGCCCAACGAAGATATCGGACGTGCCGCCGAATGGGTTGTCCGCATGGAGGCTGATCCAGACCGACTTGACGACCGGGTAGAAGACGAAAATCGTGAAGGCTACCAGTGAGGGCAACAAATAGAGGAGCGAAATCAGCGTCGCCTGCGCCTCGCGCATCCGCACTGCGCCGCGCGAGCGCGCACGGGAGATTGGTACACTGGTTTGGTCAGTGGCCACGCATTTTCCTCTTCATGAGCGGACAATCCTACGCATCGTTATAACACTCCTCAAACAATCGTCAAGCCTGACGCCCGCCACCACCCCGCACGCGCCATGCTAGCACGCAATTGTGATCGGATCGTATGCGGGCGCATGGCGCATTCGGATGATGTGGCATCGTTTATGCGTAGTCAGAAGCGGCAAGCACCGGGATGGGCGTACGTGCGGCGGTACGGCATCATACGGAGGAACAGATGCAATTCTTTATCGAACTCTTGCTGTGGCACCTGATTATCGCGGCCTTCCTTGTCGGCGCGTTGGCCCTCTCGCGCGGCACGCGACAACCGAAAGCGCGGATGACGTACTCGAACGATCCATCGGGCGACTGATCCCGCGGCTTCCCATTCCCAATTACAATGAGACGAAATGAAGGGGTGACAGGCGATGCGCTGTCACCCCGTAGTGTTTGTGCGGCGATGAGGCTGCCCGCGCTATCCCGCCGTCGTTTCGCCGCCGGACCGCGGCGGTTTGGGCTGCTGGGGCGTCCGTGAGGGGGAATGCCCCTCGGTTTCGTCGGCGGCCTGTGCCGTGACTTTCTGCTTTTGCGCCGCGCCGTCAATCATCCGCTCGATGCGCTGATCTTTCGGGCGATCCATCTCGCTATCGTCGCGCTGTTTCTCATCGTCCATCGTGCGGGCAATCACCCGCTCCTCCGCGTTGACCGCTGTATCAGAAGTCATCCGGTTCGTTTCCATGGCGCATATCCTCTCCATCATGCCGGTCACATTGGGGCATCAGCCCTCGCTTCCGTCGCACGAAAGGGCGCAACATCGGTGCCAGAGTCTCCGCCACAGCGCAAACGGCGAGGAGCAATCCTCGCCGCCGCAGTCACACATCCTCGACCGGTATATTACCGGACGAACGTTATGATGCCCGGAACGCCGGTTGCCCATTCGCGGTGCAGAAGAAACCGCTCGTCGTCTCCGTTACGTCGCCATTCGGGCAGTTCGAGCGATCATCGTTGTACTGCCGGATGATGGAACCATTCGCAACTGTGCCGTATGCGGTGCCATTGAATCCGGGCGCGTAGGGGACGAAGCCGCCGTTGAAGACGGGGGCAGAGAGGCTGCTGGCTGCCGGTTGCCCATTCGCGGTGCAGAAAAAGCCACTCGTCGTTTCCGTCACGTCACCGTTCGGGCAGTTCGCGTTGCCGTCATTGTACTGGCGGATGATGGCGCCATTGCCAATCGAACCATAGACGGGGAGCGCGCCCCCGGTCTGATACGTGGGGAGTATCGCGGCGCCATAGCCGGGGATGTAGCCATAGGGTGCGGCAGAGGGATCAATGCGAATGCCGCTCACGGTGCAGACATTAATGAGATTCCCGCCGCTGTCCGAGACTATGGAGACTGGCCCCCCACAGTACCGCGCATCGTAGTACGTGGAGACGACGGTGTTCGGCGGATAGGGGGATGCCGCGCCGACAGCGGCAGGGACGAGGGCGAGAAGAAGCAAACCGAGGCTGACGACCGCGAGGGAAAAACGACGAACAGGGAAGCCGTGCATAGGACCCTCCTCACAAACCAGACCAATACGGCGGGCACCGCACTACCACAAAGATACAACGTATGGACGCCTGATCGGTTGTCTCATCGCATCACTAAATGATCCGTGAACCAGCCAAGGAGCCGCGTCAGCGCGTCCCGCTGCGTCCGGGGGCGGCCACGCGTGAAGCCATGCGACTCGCCGGGGTAGCGGACGAACTCGACTTCCCGGCGCAGTTTCCGCAGCGCGACGAAGAGTTGCTCCGCCTCGGTGATCCGGCAAGTGTAATCCTCCTCACCATGCATGATGAGCAGAGGCGTCGTGATCCGCGTGACGAGGGGCATCGCCGAATGCTCCCGATAATATGCTGCTACTTCCCACGGCGCGCCGCCGCTGTCGAAATCAATGGATTCCCACTGATCGGTCGTACCGGAGAGGGTGGCGAGGTCGCTGATCGTCGCCATCGTCACGGCGGCGTGGAAGCGGTCGGTATGCGTGATGACATAGTTCGTCATGTAGCCGCCATATGAGCCGCCGAAGACGCCGAGCCGGTCCGGGTCCGCGATGCCGCGCGCGATCAGGGCATCGAGGGCGGCCATGCTGTCCGCGTGCTCCTTCGCCCCCCAGTCCGCAAGAATGGTATCGGCGAACTCCTTCCCGTACCCCGCGCTACCCCGGAAGTTGATCGAGTAGACAGCGAAGCCGTGCGTGGCGAGCATCTGCTGCTGCGTGGAGAATGCTTCTCCCACCGCGCCGTGTGGCCCGCCGTGCAGATGGAGCAGCGTCGGGAAGGGGCCATCACCGGCGCTCGTGCCCGGCGGCAGCCAGAGGACGCTTTCGACCCCACGCCCGTCCGCCGTGATGGCGAACCGCTCCGGTTTGCTGATCGCGATATCTGCCATCAGCGCGGTGTTAGTCCGGGTCAGTTGCCGCCGCGCGCCGCCGCGCTCGTCGCAGGACCAGATTTCCGGTGGCATCTCCGGGCCGGTCCACGGGAAGGCGAGCCGCGCGCCGTCCGCGCTGATCGTCGGCCAGCCTGTGCTGCCTTCGCCGCCAATGACACGCGTTGCCTCACCATCCATCGTGACGCGATAGCAGTGCGCGTTGCCCGCGACATTGAGGATCGCCAGAACGGATTGACTGTCCGGCGACCAGACGGGGGGAATGGCCGGGGCGGGCGGCTCCCATGTGCTGACGCCACGGTCCATGTGGCCGGTGAGATTCGTCGCCGCGCCGCCCGCCGCCGGGATGGTATGAAGGTGATAATCCGCCGTCGAGCCGGTGCGGGTATGCTGATTGTCGTAGTAGGCGATCGTCGTGCCATCCGGCGACCATGCCGGGCCTTGCGCGACGCCGGCGCTCTGCGTCAGTTGGTGGAGATCGCCGCCGTCCGCGTCGCTCGTGTAGACATCCCAGACCCATTCGAGGTCCCAATCCTCGCGCCGCGTTGTCACGAAGGCGAGGTGCGTGCCGTCCGGCGACCATGCGGGCGTGAAATGGTGCCACTCGCCTCCCGTTATCTGGCGCGTCATGCCGCTCGGTACGTCCACGACGAAGAGATGCCAGAAGCCGTCGCCGATGTAGCCGCTGCCATTGAGGAATGTGCGCAGGCGGCGGGCGACGCGGGGCGCGTTTTTCGGCGGATCGTACGGCGTGACGCGGGCGGAAAAGGCGATGCGCGTGCCATCCAGCGACCAAACGGGTGCGCCCGCGCCGTGATGCAGGGTCGTCAACGGGCGCGGATCGCCCCCGGCGAGTGGCAGGAGCCAGAGTTGGGGCGCGTCGCCGTCCCGGTCGGAGGTAAAGGCGATCCACGTTCCATCCGGCGACCAGCGCGGGTTACTGTCCCGCCCTGTGCCGCGCGTCAGTTGGCGTGGCTCACCGCCCGCCGTTGGCACAATCCAGAGCGACGAATCGGTCCGATCGCGTTCACCGTCCAGCGTTCCGACGGTGTAGACGATGCGTGTGCCGTCCGGCGACATGTGCGGATCGCCGACCGATTGCAGGCGGAGCAGATCGTCGGGTTCGAGCGGGCGTGGCATCGGGCGTTCCTTTCCGGTTGATCGCCGCATCGCGACCAGGGGACTATCATACCGCCGCCACCGGCTGTGAACGACCGCGCGTGGTTGCATGCTTCGTAGTGGGCGCATACACTCGGACGATTGGCGTGCCTGCCATACCGGGAGGACGGACGAAAGGGAAGGGAAGACGATGGACGTGGATCGCTCTCAGTTGGTGATGGTCAAGACGGAGCCATTCAATGCCGAGACGCCGCTCGACGCACTCCGCGAGCCGGTGACACCGACGGTACGGCACTATGTCCGCTCCAACTTCTCCCTGCCCGATCATCCGGGGACGCTCACCATCGGTGGCGCGGTCGAACGGACGCTGACGCTGACTCTCGACGAACTGCGCGCCATGCCCGCAACGACTCTGACCGTCACGCTCGAATGCGCCGGTAATGGCCGGATCGGCCTGATGCCGCTCCCGACCGGCGAGCCGTGGGCCGGCAACGCGGTCGGCACCGCGCGCTGGACGGGCGTACCCTTGCATCTGCTCCTGGAGCAGGCCGTCCCCCGCGCGGACGGTGTCGAGGTCTTCTTCGGCGGGGCCGATCATGGCCCGTACAAGGGCGGCCCGGATATCGCCTTCGGTCGCGCGCTCGCCCTCGACCGCGCGCGCGATCCCGCAACGCAGGCACTCGTTGCCTGGGCGATGAATGATGCGCCGCTCCCGCCTGACCACGGCGCGCCGCTCCGTCTCGTCATGCCCGGGTGGTATGGAATGGCGTCGGTCAAGTGGCTGGCGAAGATCGAAGTGCTGACGACCCCCTACGAGGGCCAGTTTCAGACGAAATCGTATCAGTTCGAGTGGCCCGACCGCCCGCGGGAAGCGGTCACAACGATCTTCCCCCGCGCCCTCATCACCGATCCCGCGCCCAGCGACACGCTGCCACGCGGTCCGTACACCGTTCGTGGCAAAGCGTGGTCCGGCACCGGGCCGATCACAGCGGTCGAAGTGAGCATTGATGGGGCGGGCGAGTGGCTGCCCGCCCATGTCGCGCCGCCGACTGGGCCGTACGCGTGGCAGGAATGGCATTTCGACTGGGCGGGCGCGGAGCCGGGTCGCCATGTTTTCCGGGCGCGGGCGACCGACGCTGCCGGGAAGTGCCAGCCCGATAGCCCGGCGTGGAACCGCCTCGGCTACGGCAATAACGCCGTACAGGTACTGGCCTTCGACGTGCGATAGGGCTTCCGGCGTCTCGTTCCGAGAGAGGGGTACCAATGAGCATGACGACGCAGTTCTTCGACGCGCTCGGCCAACGCGCCGGGACGCCGGATCGGCCCTTCGTGGACGCGAACGAGATCGCGCAGGAACTCGGCATGAATGACACCGACCTGATCGCCGCTATCCAGGCGCTGGAGGAGGGCAACCTCATCGAGGATGTGGAGCGCGGCGAGATGATTGATGTCCGCCTAACCGAGCAGGGCGTGGAAATCTGGAAGCAGCAGCACCACCGATAGATCAGAAGCGGTTCATCTTCGGATCGTTCGCGATCATCGGTGGTGCTCCGGCATACATAACACATATCCCGTACATTTGGGTGATTCCCTATCAGAGCACACGGAATATGACTGGGCGTGGGCGGCGAATGCCCAGACCGCGACACCATAGGAGGTCAGCCGCGCGTTGTAACGGCCAGGACGGTGCGGGTCCTGCTCGATATATCGAGCGATTAAATCGGACTTATCTTGCTCAGTCCTATGTACCATTTCCATCGGGATAATCCTTTCAGGAGGAATCATCCGATGGCGGCATGTACAAAGCAATTTCTCCAAGTATGCTGCTACGATGTGGGCGTAATGCCCATCGCGGCGGCGACGAACTGGAGGGTGAAGCGGATTTCGCGATCCCAATAGAGCCAGTCATGGCCGCCGGGCTGCTCGCGGTAGAAGTGATGGACACCGAGGCGGGTCATCGTCCGGTGCAAGGCGCGGTTGGCGGCGAGCAGGTCAGGGTAGTCCGCGAGGCCGCAATCCAGCGTCAACATCGGTAACCCGTCCGCCCCGTGTGCGCGGATCGCCTGTTCGATGACGTGCTGCGGATCGTACTCCTGCCGCGTCGGGCTGTTCGGCGGCCCGAGGACGGCACGGAACTGCGGATCGTCACCCGCACTCATTCCCGCCCCGGTGAGAAGGCTGAACGCGCCGGAATGCGACGCGCTGGCGCAATACCGCGCCGGATGGCGCATGCCGCAGTCGAACGCGCCGAGGCCGCCCATCGAGAGGCCCGCGATCGCTCGCCCGCTCCGTTCGGCGCGCGTCCGCTCGGTCGCTTCGATCTGCGCGGGGAGATCGGCGACAATGTAGTCCTCCCACCGCTCCCCATTCGCGCCATTGACATAGCAGGAATTCTCCCCCTCCGGGCAGACGATAATCAGTGGGAAGCGCGCGGCGTGGTCTGCCAGTTTCGTCCGCGCCGCCCATTCGGCGTGATTGCTCCATGCGCCATGCAGGAGATAGAGCACGGGATAGCGTCTGTCGCCGTCCGCGTCGTATCCGGCGGGGAGAAGAATCGTGTACGGCATCGTCCGGCCCAGGGCCGTGCTGGCGAATGTCCGCTCGTGGATCGTATGTGGCGCGGACATCGCGCCTCCTTTCACTCTGCTGCGGAGATTCGTCGTCAACTGCGCGTAGCGGAGGGCGACGCCTCCCGACCAGCGCACCAGCCGCCGCCGGGTCGTCGGGGACAATCGCTCCCACGCCCGCCGCATCTGGATTTCGATTGAAACCGCCATCCCGTTGCTCCCGCCTCACCGCCGCGCTCGCGACGGCATCGTACGCGGCAGCGCGTGTTCCGTGCCACCAGCATGCGCCGACGCGGTAGACTGTGACACGATGACGATAGATACCATGGATCGCTCCCTCTCCATCGCCGCGCGACACTGAGACATTCCCGATCTTCAAGCGATGGAGAGGGATTGGGGCTGAGGAGCAGCACATGGCGGCAATCGGGTTCGATGTTTATGGAACGCTCGTTGACCCGTTGGATATGGAGCGACATCTCCGCGCGCTGCTCGGCGGGCAGGCCGGGCCGTTCGCCGCGCGCTGGCGCGAGAAGCAACTGGAATATACCTTCCGGCGCGGCCTGATGCGAAACTATCTCCCCTTCGATCGCTGCACGGCGCAAGCGCTCCGCGCGACCATTCGGGCGCTCGGCGCGGAGATGAGCGAGGCGGATCAGGCACGACTGCTCGCGCAGTACCGGGAGTTGCCGCCGTTCCCCGATGCCCTTCCCAGCATTGCGCGGCTGAAAGCGGCGGGGCATACCGTCGTCGCTTTCTCGAATGGCGTCGAAGCGACGGTGCGGGCGCTGCTGGACCACGCCGGTATCCTCCCCGTGCTCGATGGGGTAATCAGTGTGGATGATCTACGGACATTCAAGCCCGATCCGGCAGTCTATATCTACCTGGCGCGCCGGGTGAATCAACCCATTGCGGAGACCTGGCTCGTGTCGGGCAACCCGTTCGACGTGATCGGCGCGAAAACGGTGGGCCTGCGGGCAGCCTGGGTGCGGCGAAATCCCGACGCCGTCTTCGATCCGTGGGGCATCGAGCCGGACTGCGTCGTGACGAATCTCGACGCATTCGCCGACCAAATGGCGGCGGATTTCGATATGTCCACCTGAGATCATTCGGTCAAACGGCGCGTCCGGTTGCGGAAAAGGTTGTGAAGGAGTATACTTTCGATGGTTCGCGCGACATGCGCCGCGCGGTCCCGCCGCAGCACGCTCCCCTCGTATAGTGGGAACCCGCGGGGTTGCGGGTTCGATCATTTGTTGCACCGCGCAACGGCGAAGCATCGCTTCGTCCGTCTCTTGCGGTGTGCGATGCGGCAGGGGAGTAGTCGGCCGTCAGTAGTCAGTAGTCAGAAACGGGATCGTATCCTCTGACTACTGACTACCGGTACTGACTACTGACCGGGGCCGCGAAAGGAATTTTTGTTGTCATTTGCCACGATGCCGCTCGCCCCTCCGACGCGCGCGGCGCTCCAAACGATGGGGATCATTGATCCCACCCCGATTCAGTCCCAATCTCTTCCCTTTCTCCTCGCTGGTCGTGACCTCGTTGGTCAGGCCCGCACCGGTTCCGGCAAGACCCTCGCCTTCGCCATCCCGATGATCGAAAAGGCCGATGCCGCTATCCGCGCGGTGCAGGCGCTCGTCCTCGTGCCAACGCGCGAACTCGCGCAGCAGGTCGGCGAGGTCGTCGAGAAGTTGGGCCGCGCGAACGGCATCCGCTCGCTCTGCATCTTCGGCGGGCGGGCGATGGGGCCGCAGATTGCCGCCGTGAATACCGGCCCGCAGGTGATTATCGGCACGCCGGGCCGCGTCCTCGATCTGCTCCGGCAGGGCGTCTTGAAACTGGATCGCGTCAATTACGTCATCCTCGATGAAGCGGACGAGATGCTCGATCGCGGCTTCGCGCCCGATGTCGAGCGTATTCTTGGCTTCGTCCCGCGCGAGCGGCAGACCGCGCTCTTCTCCGCGACGGTGCCTGAATGGGTGCAGGGGACGGCGGCGAAATATTTGCACGATCCCGCGATGGTGCAGATTGACACCCGTCCGGAAGATGTTCCGAAGATCGAGCATATCATCTACGACGTGCCGGAGGGGCAGAAATTGCCTGTCCTCCGCGTGCTTCTCGATGGGCGAAACGACGAGAGCGTCCTCGTCTTCGGGCGGACAAAGCACGGCGTGAAGAAACTGGCGCGGCAACTGGAAGCGCTCGGCTATCCGGCCGCCGCCTTGCAGGGTAATCTCTCGCAGAACGCGCGGGACAAGGTGATGGCCGATTTCCGCAGTGGCAAGGTGCCGATCCTGCTGGCGACGAATGTCGCGGCGCGTGGCC
The DNA here is from genome assembly GCA_025928215.1 of Chloroflexia bacterium. GTDB lineage: Bacteria > Chloroflexota > Chloroflexia > Thermomicrobiales > JALYUS01 > JALYUS01. The sequence goes on from JAICJW010000068.1 coordinate 10,355, forward strand.
TCGATGTCGAGAATATCGGTATGGTCATCAACTACGAACTGCCCGAGACGACCGAACTGCTCACCCACCGCGTTGGACGCACTGGGCGGATGGGGCGCGAGGGCGATGCCGTGACGCTGCTCATGCCGAGCGACGAGCCGAAATGGCGGCAACTTCAGCGCAGCCTGCGGGTGCGCATCCCGCGTAAGCCGTGGCAGGGAGAGTTGCCCGCCGTTCCTGCCGCCATCGAGGCATTCCCGCTCTATCCGAAGCGTGAGGAGCGGCGCACACGCGTCGAGCGCCCGATGCCCGTGTCCGGTGCCGCGCATCCCGTGCGCCAGCGCACCCCTGCCCCGGCGCCCTCCCGCCGCCCTGAGCGCGGGGAGCGCCTCGATCGGCCCGCCGCATCCCTGGACCGCGCGCGACTGCAACCGGAACGGATCGGATCGCGACCAACCGCGCCGCTCAACCCGGAACGCTATCGCTTCGTCGCTTCCCGCGATGGGGATGAACGGGTCGCGCGGACGGAGCATGGCGCCACCGAACGCGAGCCGACGACGACCACTGCCCCCGGATTCCTCCCGCCATCGTTGAGCACGCAGGTGGGGGCGCTCCTGTCGCGCTATCAGGAAACCGGCACCGTCGCCACACCGGTGGACGTGCCCCTCACCCGCCGCGCGCCGATGCGGACGCGCCGAGAGGAGCGTGGCGTCACCGAGGGCGAGAACGGCACGTCGCAGCCGGAAAGCCGGAGCGAGCGGGCGCGCACCTTCGGTCGCGGACATGCCGCATCATCGGACGGCGCCTCCCCTGCGGGAGACGAAACGACCGGCATCATTACGAAAATCGTCAAGGCGCGCGGTTTCGGCTTCCTGCGGGATGACGCGGGCGTCGAGCGATTTTTCCATCGCAACGACGTGAGCGGCAACTTCGATAGCCTCGAAGTCTCCCAACCCGTTCGCTTTACCCCTGACCCAACCGCCTCCGGCCCCCGGCCAATTGCCCGCGCGGTCGAACCTCTCGCATCGTAACGAAGCGACGAGGACTGAGGACTGCATGAGGGAGGTAGCCAATGCGCTGCCTCCCCTTTTGTCCGGCATTTTCGCATCGGCACGGACGGCACGTCTTGTATACTGCCTGAAAAGAGAGGGATGTCGCCGTGTGGAATGCATGCGCCACACGCGGAAGGGGAACGTGTCATCCGCTTCGGCCCTCCCGCGTCTATTGGCAGAATGCGCGCAGTTTGCTAATTAATACGTCGCGAACAATGAAAGAGGAGGAGGCGCTATGCAAACGACGAGTTCCCTGCACCCGACCCCACCAACAACGGAAGGCCCCGACCCCGCCGTCAGCACGGACGCGGAAGTCGGGGCGCTGACCCGCCTGCGACTCGGCACAAGCACCGTGCATGCCCTGATTGTCAACGACAAGCCGATCGTCGCGCTGTCGGAGGGCGCACTTTACGTGGACCCGCGCTACGCGCGCACGCTCACCTACGTCGTCGCGCGGGATACGGCGTATGTCGTCGGCACGATCGAGGTGAACAGCGTGGATATCGTCATTAGCCCGGACGGTATCACGATCTCCGGCATCGGCAAAATCGCCGGTGAGGAATTGACCGAACTGCGGCTGACGATTGACGAAAACGCGCGCGTGCAGATCGAGGCGTATTGAGCCAAGAGACGAAAGCGGGTACACTATCGGGGTGGCGGGTCTTCAATCCGCACCGGCGGTGGGTGGCTGCACCTGTCATCACCGAGAAGCAGCATGCGTACATCATCCTACCATCCCACACAAACATCCGGGCGCGAGTTCGTCCCGCCCATTCCGCGTGCCTCGAAAGGGCGCATCATGCGTCGGAGTGTCCGGCGATTCTTCGGCGGGATCGGGGCGGCGCTTCGGATCATCTTCAGCGGGCGGCCGCTGCTCGTCGTCTGCTTGCTGCTCCTTCTGCCGTTCACGGGCTGGCTACTCTCTGACCGGCTGTTTGCGCCCGCCTCCTCGACATCGTCCGGCGCGCAGGTCGGGGCGCGCCTGCCGGAGCCACCAGTTGCCCAACAGTATGTCACGGCGGTGCAGAAGGGTGATGCCGACGCCGTCTGGAATACGTTCAGCGCAACAGAGAAAGCGCAACGGATCGCGCGCGGCGAGGATAAGACGATGCTCTCCCGCGTCCTGCAACTCGAACAGCAGGCGAAGATGACCTACACCGCCTTTCATTACGTCGGTAGTTACCCGGAACCAAGTGGCAGCGTGGCTGCATACTATTTCTATGTCGGTGACACGGGCAGCGGGCAGCAAACGCGGAATCTGCCGCTCCTCTTCGCGGTGGATGCGCACGGTATGATCGTCGAGGTATCGGACAGCCTGTATGATGCCGCGCTTGCCCAACTGAAGGGTGGCCCGTGAGGTCGGAATAGATCCGACTTCGTGATGCCCGAAGGGTGACCTTCAAACCGTCTCAAAACCCTGATCAGATACCATCACGGACATGAGAGACCTCACCGACGCCCAGTGGGTGATCCTCCAACCACTCATCCCACCCCGTAAGCGTGTTGGTCGTCCGCGTGCCGATGACCGCCCCACCCTCGACGCCATCCTCTTTGTCCTGCGCACCGGCTGCGCCTGGCGCGACTTACCGGAGAAGTACGGCGACGACGCCACCGCCCACCGCCGCCTGCAACGCTGGCAAGCCGAAGTCGCGTCCGCAGCAACTGATCGCGGACAGGGGGGACGACAGTCGGAAGCCGCGTCAGTCGCTGCGGCAGCGCGTGTCTGTGCGATGGTTGCCCCCCCTCCTCCCATTGCGTACGATAGCGGCGGGAATCTCGACGCGATGCAAAACTGGTGTGCGCGTCTCACGGCAGTCGTGAGGGGGCAGAGCAGATGGGGGATGCGGGCGGAGCAATGCTCGTCGGGCGGGAGCGCGAACTGGCGACGCTGCGCGAGCGCTTGGCGGACGCGCTGGATGGGCAGGGGCGGGTCGTCTTGATCGGCGGTGAAGCGGGCATCGGCAAGACGGCGCTCGCCGAGGCCATCTGCCGCGAGGCCGCCGAGCGGGGCGCGATCGTGCTGGTCGGGCGCTGCTACGACCTGACTGAGACGCCACCCTACGGCCCCTGGGTGGAGGCGTTCGCCCGCTATCCCAGCAGGGAGAACCTGCCGCCCCTGCCCGGGGCGCTCGCCACGCGCGGCACGGTGGGGGCGCTCGCCACGCGCGGCACGGTGGGGGCGGTCGCAAGCCAGGAGGCCCTCTTCCGGCAGGTGCTCGACTTCTTCACCGCCCTGGGTGCCACGCGCCCGGTCGTGCTGCTGCTGGACGACCTGCACTGGGCCGATCCCGGTTCGCTCGACCTGCTGCGGTTCCTCGCTCGTAACCTCGCGATGCTGCCCGTGCTGCTCATCGCCACGTACCGATCCGACGAGTTGACCCGCCACCACCCGCTCTACCAGATGCTGCCCCTGCTCGTGCGCGAGGCGGGGGCGCAACGCCTCGATCTGCACACGCTGCATGACGGCTCGGTCCGC
>JAICJW010000390.1 GCA_025928215.1 Chloroflexia bacterium
ATCTGCTCCCGCACCCACGCCGCCGCCTTCGCCCCTGCGGCGTGCGCCTGCACTTTCGTCGCGAGGGCGTGGACCGAGATCGCGCTGTCCGCCCCGGTTCGTGCCGCCCCGTACCCGGCGAAGCCCGGCTCGCGCTCCATCTGCGGCACCAACTCCGTCTTCACTCGCTCAGCCACCGCGTCGGCCGTCCCCGGCGCGAATTGCCAGAGTGCGACGCGGGCATAGCCGTTGATCTCTCCCGACGGGACGGTCGAGACGACCATCTCGCCGACGTGGTTTTCGACATTCGTCAATGACGGTCCCATCTCGGTTCGTACCCAACCGGAGAGGCGCTCCGCCGCTCGCTCCGCCTGCTCTTTGTTCTGCCAGACGGTCACGGAGACGAGGGAATCCTCCCCCGTGCGGACCGTGAAATAGCGGAGGAAGCCGGGCTGTTGCCGGGTCTGCGGGACAAGCTCCGCCTCCGCCTTGGTGAGGATGTCATCGAGGGTACCGGGCTTGACGGTGTAGAGACCAACCCGTGCGTATGCCATGCCTGTTTCCTTTCTCATGCCTCTGCCGATCGACGGCCAATGGCGCGCTGTGCGCCCGAAGATGTGTCCGACGTGGTGCATCTCCCCAGGGCTGCTTGATGTGGGGAGGCGCCGGAAGCGCGGGGGCTCCTCCGATACGGAGCGCGGGCGACGAGCGCGGGGCCCGATTACTGGTTGTACGCCACGCTCACGGTCGCCGTGTCGCCTCGAAACCGGGGTTGCCGACGAGGTTGCCGGTGTCGGCCGAGGCGAGCGGCACACCGGGACCGAACCCGATCACCACGAATAGCAGGCCAAATGTCGCGAAGAACGTCGTTACCTTGCGCATAAAACCCCTCCCCTTCCTACTCGTTCGTTGTCCGTCGCCCGAAATTGACCCATGAGATTCCTCTTTCTTTGTCGGAAATTTCCGCTCCTATCCCCCAGGCCAGTCCCGGCTCTCCAATTCCGCCCGCATCGCCTGCGGATCCCAGTACGTCATCACCGTCTGGATCTTGCCCGCCGCGTTCACCGTCACGACGTCGATCCCCGCGAAGGTCACCGCCCGCCCATTCCGGCCGATGCAGCGCCCGGTCCACTTGATCGCCGCGCCGTTACCGGCGACGAAGACGTGGTCCGCGTAGCGGCCGACTTGCTCGACCGCGTCGCACAGCTCTTGCATCGCCTGGCGCAGCGCGGCGTGGCCGACGCGGGGCGGGGTGCCGACCGGATCGTGGCTCACCGCGTCCTCCGCGAAGGCGGCGAGCCACAGGTCCGGGTCCATCGCGCAGATGGCGGCGAAATACAGGTGCACTACTTGCTCGATGATCTCCGTTGCCATCCGCTCACCTCGTGTCGCCGCTGTTATCGCCCGTACCCTTGCGACTCTGGCCGCCTGCTGTCAGCAGGAGGGCGAGAAGGTCGTGAAGATGCCGAGATAGCTGTACGCACCGCCCAACGCGTCCGAGGTCGCGGTACGCGCGAACCAGGCGAGGAAGGCCGCGTCCGGCAGGCTGTAGGTGCGCCCACCATGCATTGTGACCGGGAATGACGAGCCGACGAGCGGATCGCCCACTTCGAGCAGGTTCGTGCAGCCGTAGAACGCGGCATCTCCCGACGGCATCTGCCACGGCGGCACGGCGTTCGTCAGGAACGGATCGTTGAGCCATTCCACGACCTCGTGGGAGATGATGTTGATGTCCCGCAAGGTCGAGGTGAAGACGGCGCCCGCGTCGTCGTTGGCGCCGACGAAAGTCCCCGGCGCGATGTAGGCGCCGAAGATGTAGGTGTACAGGAGATGCATACCACGGGCATCCGTCGTCGCGTAGGTGTTGTGGTAGCCGGGCTGGCAGCAGAGGTCCACACCCTCGGCCGCCGCCGTGTAGTAGGTGGAGGTATTGTCGGTCAGGAAGAGGATGAGGCCGTGCGGATCGGCGTGCGACGCGGTGAGCATGGTCTCCAACTGCGGTGTGAGCCAGGCGTCATGCACCAGCCCGATGCGCTCGCCCGCCGTCTTGCCGGTGAACTCCCGCCCCTCCGCCGACGGTACCGTGATCGTCTGGGTGGGCAGCTCGCGCGGTGCGAGGCGAATGTGCCAGTCCGGGCTGGTCGTCGTGACAGCGTGCCAGAAGTTGGCGCGCTGCATCGCGTCGCCGTACTGCGTCGTGCCGCTCTTGAACGACGCCTCCTCGAAGAGGGGCGACGCTTCGATCTCCCGCACGCTCGTATCGCCGTCAAGTACGACCCCATCGGCGAAGACGAAGCGCAGCGGCACGATCTGCACGGGGACGACCGTCGTGCGCGAGCCGGCCGCCGGGTCGGTGCCGACCATCTGATACGGATAGGCCGTCCCCTGATTGGTGAATGCGCTGCTCCAGGTCGGCACGGTCACCGTGTGTGCGTCCGGTTTGTCGTCGTGCGCTGCTCTCCTCGCGGCGAACGGATTGCCGGACGGCGCGCTCGCCGACGCCGGCACCGCCCCCGCGATGCTCGCGACCACCAACAGCGCGATTGCCCAACGCGCCGCCATCATGTGCCACTGAAATCCCCACCGCTCCCTGTTCACCGTCCCGCCTCCCCCTACGCACATGCGCCATCCCATTACCGGATGACTACCCCGCCCGTTTCCGTCGGCACCCCGCTCAGCATTACGTCCTGCACCACGCCGTACGCGCCTGCCCAGGCCGTTGTGTATGCCGGTTCCCACTCGTCTCCCCCGACCGTCGCCATCGCCTCCAGTAGGGCGCTCCCCACCACCGGGTAGTGCTCCGGCAGGACGCCGTAGCGGGCGTGGCGGGCGCCGAGGCTTTGCAATGCCGGCACGATCGCGTCCAGGTTCCGCAAGGACTTGCGTAGCATGATCAGTATCTGGAGGACCATCTTCTTTTGTCTGGTCATGTCCGCCTCGCTGAAGAGCGATAGGGCCGACGGCGCGCGCGCGAAGACGTTGGCGTAGAGGTGGTTCACGAGATCCTCGCCCCGTGGGGCGACCAGATCGAAACTCCGTTCGAGCATCTCTACTGGCAGACCCATCTTTCCCTCCCTTACCCCGGACGCGATGCGCATGTGCGACATGCGTCACTCTATCGACCGCGCGCCGCGCGCACATCGGCAGAACTGCCCAATTCCCCGTGGATGTTGCCGACGGCATCGGGGAGCGCGTTGGGTAGTTCTACGCATTGCCGGGTGGGGCGAGACTTAGGTCAGCCGATGCTCCACCGCGAAGCGGGTGGCGGCGGCGCGGGAGGCGACGCCGAGTTTGCGGTAGATGGAGGTCAAATGGCGGCCGACTGTGCGGGGGCTGAGGAAGAGTTCGTCCGCGACCTGGCCGTCGGTCAATCCCCCCGCGACGAGCCGCAGGACCTCCACCTCGCGGACAGAGAGGCCGGCGGGGTAGGTCGGCGGAGCGATGTTCTCGGAGGAGATCGATGCGGCGAGGGCATCGGCACGGGCGAGGGCGAGCGTGGCGCCGAGGGGCAGGCAGATGGCCCGCGCCTCATCCACGAAGTCGCCAGTCTCCGCTCGTCGCCCGGTCGCGAGACGGAGTTCGGCGAGGGCGAGGAGCGTCAACGCGCGCTCGTACGAGGCGGCGCAGGCATCGGCGAGGGCGAGGGCGGCATCGAGATGTATCGCGGCGTCCGCATGCCGACCGGCAATCGTCGCGAGTTCGCCGAGGAGACGATGGGCGGCGAGCAGCGCGAGTGGTTGGCGGGGCTCGGTCGCATTCGCACGCGCCTGCGTCGCGCGCGTCAATGCCTTCACCTGGTCGCCTGCCGCGCGGTAATAGTTCGCCCAGGCGAGTTCGCCGTCCGCCCGGCCAAGGACGGCGCCGCTCCCCGCCAGCCAGCGGTCGTGCGCCTCCAGCCACGCGCACGCCGTCTCCCGATCGCCCGCGTCTACGGCGATGGCGGCGGCGAGGCGTTGGAGCGCCATCGCCATCAAGAAGCTGCTCCCCCCGGGTTCGGTTACGGGGCCGTCGGGCAATACCTCCCGCACCAGCCCCAGGACGAGATCGTACTCTCCCTGGGCGAAGGCGACTTGCCCGAGCACAGTGCGGGGGACCATTTCAATGGTCACGCTGCCCAGGGGCAACTGTCG
>JAICJW010000218.1 GCA_025928215.1 Chloroflexia bacterium
GGATTGAACCACAGAGGCACAGAGGACACAGAGAAATGCGGAGAACATACAATGAAGGAGATTTCCCATGTTCGCAACCATCTTTTCTCTTTCGTTCCTCTCCTCCCTCTCTGTGTTCTCTGCGCCTCTGTGGTTATGAATCGTGCTACTTGCCGAGGCGGAAGCCGGCGAGGGTGAGAATGAAGCCGATCAGGAGGCCGAAGAGACCGAAGCCGATAGACAGAAATCCGAGGTAGCCCTCCCGTAGCCAGAGCGCCACGATGCCGCAGCCAATGGCTAAGAGACCGGGAATGTAGAAATAGCCCGGTGTCAGCGCCGCGAAGAGCGCGAGCAGCAGACCGAGATAGCCAAGTACCCGTGCGACGCTCTGTTTCGATGTTTCACTCATGCGCGTGATTGCCCCCAACCCAACCCTCCGCCCGCCATGCGGGGGAGGGAATCAGTAATCATTGGCAGTAGTGTATGCCAAATTGCACCGAACGGCACGACTCCACGATGCAAATGACAAAAAATTCCCCCTTCCCGCGTCGGGAAGGGGGTTGGGGGTCAGGTCTTATTCGTAGCGCAGCGCCTCCGCGATTGGCACGCGGCTGGCGCGCCGTGCGGGAACGACCGTCATGATGAAGGCGGCCACAAGCGCGATGACGACGAAGAACGCGATCTGCCCGTACGGAATGACCATCGTGTTCGCCTGCACGCCCGCGTTACCGCTCGCGATCAGGTTCCGCGAGAGCACCATCCCGGTCGTCACACCGACGATCACGCCCGATACCGCGATAAAGAGCGATTCGATCAGGAAACTCGCGCTCACCATGCCGCGCTGATAGCCGAGCGCGCGCAACATGCCGATCTGTTGCCGCCGCTCGACGACCGAGCGGAGCGCGATCACGCCGAGCGCCGCGATGCCGACGAAGAGGCCAATACCGAGGAACCCTTGCAGCAGATAGAGGAAACCCTGACTCTGCTGCTGCGACTTCTGCAGCTCATCGCGCAGGTCAACCGCCTGCACGCCATTCCGGACGAGCGCGGCCTTGATGCCGAACTTGACGGCCTTGCTGTCCCCGGCCTGCTCCAAGGCGATGAAATAAGCCGTGTTTTGTCGGTCGGGCGGGAAAATCTGCTGGAAGGTGCTGTCGTTCATCAGCAACCCGGCACCCTCCCCGACGCCAAGCCCGTTGCTGACATTCATCGTCTGATCGAGCACGCCGATAATCGTCACCTGCCTGGCTACGCCCGTTCGCTGGTCGCGAACATCCACCTTAATCGGCGTCATCGTCTTGTCGTCGGCCTTGACACCGGTCAACTCGAACCGCTTGTCCCCCGCGTTGCCGAAGCCGCCCTGCTGCGGAATCGCTGCCGCGTCAATCACCGCGAGCGTCGGATCACGCTTCAGCGCGTCCCAGATCGCGCGGTCAGAGGAATAGCCGGTGGCGCGGGTCTGAAAGGTATACGTGCTGTGATCAATGAAGCCGCCGTCCAGGCCACGTGCGCTGTACTGCCGGAAGTCCGGCGCCCCCGCGATGCGGACCTGCGTATTGTTCGCGGTGACGATGTGATTGACGCCGAGCGCCGTCCAATCGTTCGTGTTGACCGTGCCCGCCTGCTGCACCGCCGCCTTGAAGTCGCCGACCGGGTTGTTGCTGTTCGTTGCCGCCGCCACGTCCCAGCCGCCGAGTGTCGCGTCGGAGGTGAATGCCTTGCCGAATGTCGTATTGAGGACGCTCATCACGACGAGGGCGAAGATAATCAGGCCAAACATCCCCAGCGTCATGCCCGTACGGCCCCGGTTCGCCATCGGGTAGGCGACGCCCGTCTTGAAAGCGGGCGCGTACCGCCCGAATGGCTTGCCGAGCCAGGAGACGAAGCGGAGCGTCGTATTCGCATTGAAGACCATCAGGAGTACCGCGCCGGTGACGAGGGCGATGCCGCTGAAGAAGAACATCTCGATGCCGCCCTGGAGTTTGCCCCAGAGCTTATCGTGCACCGAGAACGGGACGCACCACCAGACGAGCACGAACAGCCCGACCGCCGTGAAGACGCCCCGCTCCGGCACGCCGAAGCGGCGGAGGATCAGCGCGAGGCCAAAGACGATCAACATCGCGCCGCCATAGAACGGCGCGGCCTGCTTACCGGAGAGGCCGGTGAGCGCGAGCAAAAAACCAAGCAGCACCATGATGATGCCCCAGATCAGGCTGCGGCGGCTCGCCTTGCGGCGCACCGGCTCCTCGGTGTCCCGGATCGCGGCGACGATGTTCAGATTACTCACCCGCCACGAGGAGAAGGCGATTGTCCCGAAGGTGAGGACGACACCGAGGCAGTAGGCGATGATCAGCGAGCGCGGCTGCACGTAGGGCGAGAGCGGCAAACTGTTGCCGATGATCGCCTTCATCGCGAAGACGATGCCGAGCGCCACACCGACGCCGAGGACCGCCCCCACCGCCGCCGCGATCAGGTCGTACGCCGTCCCCTCGGCGATGAACATCTGCACGAGATGCCGCCGCTGCGTGCCGACGGCGCGCGCCATGCCCATCTCGCTCTTCCGCTCCGCCGCGAGCATTGTGAAGATCAGGAAGATGAGCAGCACACCCGCCGCGATCGCGAACAGGCCGAGGACGAGAAAGAAGGTCGTGAAGAGATTGCCGGCGAGTTCGGCGATCTTTACGGTATCCTGCTTGATCTTGCTCGCTTCGAGATTTTGCGGCGCGAGCACGGGGTCGAGTTTTCCCACCACCGCGTCCGTCCGGTTGACGCCGCTGCGCACCGTGCCGGTGTTGGCGACGAAGATCGCGTCGTAATCGCTCGGCCGGTTGAACATCGCCTGCGCGCGGTCGAGCGGGATGAGCAAGCCGGGGAAGGCATTGCCGTTCGTGTTCGCGTTGAAGATGCTGTCCCGCACGATGCCCGCCACCTTGAAGGTGATCGGCTGGTTGTTATAGAAGGACTGGATCGTATCTCCAACCCGCGCTTGCAGTTTGTCCGCACCCGTCTGATTCAGATATGCCTCACCGGGGCCGAGCGTGCCGATGTCCAGTTTGTTCCCATTCGAGTCGAGGACGCCGCCGATCGCATCCACGCGCTTCGCGTCCACCCCCGCGAGCGAGACAATTGGCTCACTCTGCGATGTGCGCGCGTTGAGCGCTGGCACGGCCTTCCCGAGCGATGGGACGAACCCGGTGATGTCCGGATCGCCCTTGAAGCGCGTTTCGAGATCGCTCAGCACGGCCGCCGGAATCTTGTCCGCCCCCTGCCCGACGCGGTTCGGGTCCTGCTTGGGCTGAATTACCTCATCCACACGACCGAGCGACGTGTAGACGAGATCGCCAATCGAGTAATTGATCGTGTCACCCGTCGCGAAGGCGGCGGACATGATGAGCGTCGAGAGCATCAGCCCGACGACGATCAGCCCCGTCTGTGCTTTGCGGCGCGGCACATTGCGGATACCGAGCCGGAAGATAACGGGATTGCGCAACGCGATATAGACCGTGACCGCCAACACCAGCGCCAGCACGATCAGGAGCGCCACCATGATATTCGTCATCGGGATGCCAAAGAGTTTGTTCATATGTCCCCTCCGGGGAAGTAGTCAGTAGTCAGAGCGAGCCTGAATCCTCTGACTACTGATTACTGGCTACTGGCCGGGCTTGTCCGTCGCCGGAGAATGAGCGCGGATCGGCAATGTGGCCGAGGCCGTCATCAATAATCTGGCCGTCCCGCATTTTGATGATCCGGCCGCAGCGCGCGCCGATGCCGCCATCGTGCGTGACGATCACGAAGGTCTGGCCGTGCCGCGTGTTGAGGTCCTGCATCAGATGCATGATTTCATCCGCCGTCTCGCTATCCAAATCGCCGGTTGGCTCATCCGCCCAGACGATGGCGGGTTCATTGACGAGGGCGCGGGCAATCGTTACACGTTGCCGCTGCCCACCGGAGAGTTCGGCGGGCTTGTGCGCCGCCCACTCTTTGAGCCGCACCAGTTCAAGCACGCGCATCGACCGCTCCCGCGCTTCCTTCGTGTTCACACCGCTGACGACGAGGGGCAACTCAACATTCTCCACGGCGGAAAGGACGGGCAGGAGGTTGTAGAATTGGAAGACGAAGCCCATATGCCGCGCGCGATACTCCGTCTTGGTCCTGTCGTTCATCGTGGCGATGTCCGTGCCATCCACGATGATCTGGCCGGTATCAATCGCCTCCAACCCGGCGAGACAGTTGAGAAGCGTCGTCTTCCCGGAACCGGACGGCCCCATGATCGCGACCATCTCGCCCCGCCCAACGGCGAACGAGACGCCCCGGAGCGCGGGTACTTTGACTTTGCCGGTATCGAAAATTTTGACGACATCGAGCGCCTGAATGATGGGATTGGCGATGGACGAATGCGGCTCATGCCCCTGCGGCATCGGCTCCACGACGGATGCCGCGTGCCTGGTGACTGGCCGGTATTGCCCATTCGTCGGTGGCAATGCGCCACGTTCCATCAAATCGAACTGCTTTTCCATTACGATTGAATCCTTTCCTTCTCCCATATCCGCTACCATCGCGATGCCCCGCTCCTTCCGCATGCCCTGTGTAAGAACACCGGCCTGTCGCCATTCCTGACAAACCGAGCGGCGCATCATTCCGCAGACCACCATACGCCGTCATACCCGTTCGAACATCGTCCATCCGGGGGTTCCCGCCGTGTCCATTCGGACAGGGTACGCATCGTCACCGCACCGTACGCGCTTCCCGTGTCAAAAGGATTGCACAGCAATGCGAACCGTTCATCAGTTCCGCGTTCCCATCCGTGATCGGGGACGCACAACCATGATGGCCCGTGCGAATCACGGATGGGTGGGATCAACGGTCACGAAGCGATCACCGGTCGCCGACAGTGCAATCACGTCGGCAGGAGAAGCGCCTGCGAATACGACCTTCCGTACGTCCCGGTTTCTTTGATCGCCGTGAATGCGGCAATGTTTCAAGGGCAGATCGTGCGGCATCGTTCTCCTTTCCTTCCGGGAGCGTACCTGCTCACGTAACGTGAGGGTCAAGAAGGTCTGACTGAATCCACATCATCTCCGTCTCCGGGGATACCACCCGGTTGCGAACCCTCCTTCGGGGTATCATCATCGTTGGGGGGAACACCAGCGCGGTTGGGAATGCCATGATCCGGGAAAGGCTGTATGCCCAGAACACCGCTCCACGCGCTCACCTGGTTCCACGATGACGGTTGCTATGTGCTGTCTATCCGGAACCATGTCGAGCAGCGCTTTCGGCCAACAAACGAAGAAGCGTGGCAGGCATGGCTGCGCACAGTGACTTCCTTCGCCTTCCACGGTACATCCGGCAGCCTCAATGTCTATCGCGAAGCGCGGGCGTGCGGCGGGCGATACTGGTATGCCTACCACACCGCCGGGGGCCGTACCCGCAAACGCTATCTCGGGCGGACGGCAACGGTCTCGTTCGCACGCTTGGAGGAAGTGGCGCAAGCCCCCGCCATTGGGCCGAAGCCCGCTCCGCTCACGCCCACACAAACCGAACGAGAAGCCGAAAGCGGAGCGGGCGCCGCCCTGTCCGGCGCTTCGCGCGAGGCCGAAGCCCCAGTCATGCTGCCCCTGGCACGCGTCTGGTACTGGCTGGCGATCGGCGACCTTGCCCGGGCCGCTCGCTGGAGGGCTGGCTGCGCGCCTATTTGGATGTGGGTGCGCCGATGGAACGGACCCTCAAGGCATTCCTCGACGCGCTACCGGGCGAGGCGCCCGATACCTCGGCACTGCCCCACGCCTCTATCGCGCGGCTCCTCGCAGCCTTCGCGCAGGAGAAGCACGACGGATGGTCGTCCACTCCAAAGGTCGTTCCTGCTGCCTCATCTACGCTCATCGAACCGCTCACCCGGCGCGAGAGGGAAGTGTTACGGCATCTCGCGGACGGTGCGTCGAATCAGGAAATCGCCGCTGCCCTGGTGATCTCCCTCCCGACGGTCAAGAAACACGTCAGCAATCTGCTCGGCAAGCTCGGTGTGCAAAGCCGGACGCAGGCCATTGCGCGCGCTCGCGAAGCCTCCCTGCTCTGAGCGTGTTCCTCCCAACGTCGCGAACCATCCCCAGGCAGAAATACTCCCTTTTGTAGACCTTTGACGACTGTGCGCGGAGTCATGCACGCCTATGCTCGTCCCATGACCGGATCAACCGGGCAAGGAGGCGAGAGGATGCACTGTCACATCCGGGTACGCGGGCATCTCGACGCTTCGTGGCGCCATCGCTTTGCGGGATAGCAGATCACGCACGAGGAATCAGGGATCAGCCTGCTCTCTGGCTCCTTGCCCGATCAGGCCGCCCCGTATGGCGTGCTCCTCCAGATTATCAATCTGGGTATTCCTCTGCTCTCGCTCGAGACGAGCGAGGCGCCCCAACAGGAAAAGAAAGGAGGTGCGCACGGCCGTCGAATTCGCGCCCCGCCGAACGACTAACGTATGAAGGAGCCGTTTCATACCTCTGTCGAACATGCGTTAGCCATTCGGCGGTCAATGAGAAGGAAGGGTACCATGATGTCGTCAATCACCGAGAGTTCGCCCATCGTTGCGTCCCCGTCCGCTTCGTGGGAGTCGCGCGCCACCAGTTGGGGCCGCTTCGCCCCCATCGGCCTCGCCACCGTCGCCGCCGCCGTCGCTGCCAACACCCTCGTCTCCTTCATCGGTAACGCCTTCGTCGCCTACGACCCGCAATTTCTCCCCCTCGCCAACGTCAGTGGCGAGATCGTCTTCACGCTGCCCGCCGCCCTCGGCGCGGTGCTCGTCTACGCCGCCTTGCTGCGCTTCGCCCGCCACCCGGCGCGCACCTTCGCGATCATTTCCGCCGTGGTCTTCGTCGCCGCGACGATCCCGGACTTCACGTATATTCCTACGGTGCCGGGAGTGACGGCCGGGCAGACGGCGATCCTCGTCCTGATGCATGTCGCCGCCACATGCGTGATCGTCGGGATGCTGACGACCCTCACGCGCCCGCAGGTGCGCGAGGGTGTTTCCGGTAAATGATCGAGATGCAGTTCCGGTTTGATGCCGCCCTGCGCGCATTGATTCAACCCGGGACCCGATGGGGTCGCGCTGATCGCCGCGTGATTGGCGACCCAAGGAGGTGAAACGAAACGCGCCGAATCTCGGCCGCGCGGCACGACAGCCGACGAGGTCACGTCAAGGCACACGGAAGGGAGATCGCTATGGGCAGGATCGTTGTTACTGAGCACATCTCCGTCGACGGCGTCGTAGAGGTGTCGAGCGGAACGGAGCCCTTCGAGCGCGTCGGCTGGAAAGACGCCTTCAAGCGCAGCCCCGAAGGGGAAAAGTTCAAGCTGGGCGAGACGATGGCGTCAGACGCGCTGCTCCTTGGCCGCGTCACCTACGACGGCTTCGCACCCGTCTAGCCGCACTACCAGGGCGAGTTCGCGGACAAGTTCAACACGATGCCCAAGTACGTCGTCTCCTCTACGCTGCAGAACCCGGAGTGGAACAACACCACTGTGCTCCGCGGCGACATCGTCGAAGCGGTCACCACGCTCAAACAGCAGTACGAGCGAGACATCGTCGTGCATGGCAGCCCGCAGCTCGCGCAGACGCTGATCGAGCACAACCTGGTCGACGCCCTGCACCTGCAGGTCTA
>JAICJW010000198.1 GCA_025928215.1 Chloroflexia bacterium
AGTGGCGGGCCGCGCAGGGCATGGAGGCGCTGTGTGTACAAGGGGTCGTTCATGACCATCGCGTTCAACCACGCCATTATTGCCGCACGAGACCGGCATGCAGCCGCGTCATTCTTCACGGAACTCTTCGGACTCCCAGAACCAACGCTCTGGGGGCCGTTCGCGATCGTAACGCTCGATCATGGCGCGTTTATCCAGTTCGCCGAGCCGGATATCGCCGACATTCAGATGCAGCACTATGCATTCCTCGTTGACGACAGCAGCTTCGACGCGATTTACGAGCGCATGCTCGCCGGTGGCATCGAACACTGGGCCGATCCGCAGCAGACCCTGCCCGGCCAGATCAATACCAATCACGGTGGGCGAGGCGTCTACTTCCGCGATCCTACCGGGCATGGAATGGAGATCATTACCCGCCCATACGGTTCGAGTGCCTAACCCCTCGCGGGAAGAGCATCTGAAAACCAGTGCCCCCAGGGATTTCATACCGCGACAGCACGGCGCGTTTCTCCGGGGCTGTGTCAGTCGCCTGCCCGTCTCTCATTCTGAGCGGGGGGCGCGACGTCTCTCGGTTCCCAGCAGATGTTGCAGCGCGGGCGGGCCGCACCGGGGCGGATTTCGCCGAAGCGCCCGCATCGCCCGGTTCCGGCGCTCTCGCTCTCCGCGCGCGCGGTGACCGCTCCCCAATGGCGGCAACCACTACAGGTGAGCGGCATCGGTAGCGCGTGTTCGGTTGATACTGTTTGCATCGAATTGCTCCTCTCAGGCGACGGAACGCCGCTCCTCATCCGTTGTGCCGAGCGCTTCCTCGACCAGTTCGCGCTCGTCCGCCGACCGCAGGCGGCCATTCATGCTCCGATACATCACTGAGCCGATCCCTTCGAGCGCGCCGAGGCGGTTGACGAGCCGGAGGACCGCCGCTTCGCGTGCGTTTCCCATTACCAGTTCGATCCGGTCCTCGCTCCGCCCTGTCCGCAGTCGCAGGCCGCGCAGCGGCACGCCGGATTCCAGCACGACGCGCTCGACCGCCGCAACCTGCCCCGCCGCGTGCTTCACCCGCACGCTCAGCGTGCTCGGCTGGTGGTGCGCGAAGAAGCGGTGTTCGATGAAACGCAGGACGATCTGGATGGCGAGAATCGCCACGGTGACGATCGCTGCCGCCCAGAAAAGCCCGCCGCCGCAGGCAAGCCCGACGGCTGCCGCCGACCAGACACTCGCCGCCGTCGTCAGGCCGCTGATCGTGTTCTTGCGGAAGATGATCACGCCCGCGCCGAGGAAGCCGATGCCGCTGACAACCTGCGCCGCGACGCGGCTCGGATCGAACGATACCTGACTGACACCGAGCACGTCCGCGAAGCCATAGGTGGAGACAATCATCAGCAGCGACGAACTGACCGCAACGAGCGCGTGCGTTCGCAGCCCCGCGGCGCGTTCGAGTCGCTCGCGCTCCAGGCCAAGCACCGCGCCACAGAGAATCGCAAGCCCAATGCGGATCAATATCGTTGTTGTGGCGATCTGCATAGACAAATCCCTCGGCGTCGTGAACGTTTCATGCCACATTGAAAGGCACAAGAAAGGGAATCTCCCCATTTCCGGACGACTTAGCGCGTAAACCGTACATCGCGTATCACCAGTGTACGCGCTTTTAGCCCATTTGCAAGCCCTAAAGTGCCACCCGCATATATGTCTTTATTCCGTTGTTACGTTGAAAAGAGAGAGGCGCGTAATCGGTCTGTGAAACGCATCGTGTTGTCCTCATCGGTGAACGCGATTGGTGGAAGGAAGGTGATGTGCACGGCAGCCCGGCGGGGCCAATGCACGCCAGCGGGCAAGATTGCCGACGCGCCGAAAATGCGCACAGGTACAACCAGGCATCCCGCGTGTTTCGCGAGCAGCGCGACGCCGCGCTGCAACCGCGTTTCGTCTTCCGTGGAACCGGGAATCGTCCCTTGCGGGTACATGACGAGAGAGAAATCAGAACGTAACCACGTTATTGCATCGTCAAGCGACCGGCGTGGAGAACCCGTGCGATCAATCGGCACGGCGCCGAAGGCGAACGCGACGAATGGACCGAAAGCGGGGCGATTGCGCCGGAAGAAGTAGTCCCGCGCCGCCGTGACGACGAGGCGATCTCCCCGCCCTCCGAGCGCCCGAAGCAGCAGCGGCGTGTCGGCCATGCTGGTATGCATGGCGGCATAGATGACGGGACCGGGCGGAATCCTTTCCCGGCCTTCGACGACGAACCGACGCATCCAGCGACAAAGCAGGAGCCGGTAGACATATGCGGCGAGGAAGCGGCGGATGAGACGTACCGGCCACCACCCGACCCAGCGATAGGGTAGTCGTCGGTTCCGGGCGGGCATGGCGGCGCTCAGTGCGCGGCGGGCGTCGTGGCGAAGGCGCGCAACAGATTCACCGTCGCGGTGATGTCGCTCTCCTCGACCATCTCGGTCGCCGTATGCGTGTAGCGCGTTGGTGTGCCGATCAGGGCCGCCGGGATGCCGTGATCCATAAAGGCATGTGCGTCCGAGCTGTAGTTCGCGTAGACACCGTGCTGGAAGGGGATCGCGTTCGCCTTCGCCACGTCCGCGATCCGCCAGAGCAACCGCCGGTCGTAATGGATGCCGCCGTCCTTGTGGACGAGCGTCGGGCCGCCGCCGAGATGCGTCGCGTACTCCTTCTCCTCCACGGTCGGCACGTCGCCGACGAGGCCAACATCGAGGGCGATGGCGAGATCGAAATCGTACAGGTGCGCCATCGCTTTCGCGCCGTGCAGCCCGCCCTCCTCCTGGACGGTCGCGCCGTACCAGAGATCGTAGTGCAATGCGGTGATGTCCAGATCGTCGAGCAGAAGGTCCATGATGGCGAGCAGCATCCGGTCGTCCATCGCCTTCCCCGCGATCCGCGTGCCAAACCGCCGTGCCGGCCATGACCAGATCACCCCCGCGCCGACATGGACACCACGCTCCGCGACCTCCATCCTGCTCTTCGCGCCGATGTCCACGAAGAAGTCGTTGAAGTCGAGGTGCGGCTTCTCAAGTTGCGACCCCGTCAAGGTATGGCCGCTGGCGGTGGCGAAAATGCCCTCCGCCACGACGCCGTGCCGCCCGACGATCTGCGCGACCTGCCCGATCATGTAGCGGCGATCCGGCGAGTTCCGGCGCAGCCCCTGCGCGGTGTCGAGCATCAGGAATCCCTCGTCGGTGATATAGCGCACGACGAAGCCGATCTCGTCCATATGCGCCTGCACCAGCAGCTTCGGCCCGCTGCCACCGACGCGGCAGACGATGTTCCCGATGGCATCCTCGTGCCACTCCGCCATCCGGCCCCGCCATCGCTCCCGGAGCCAGACGCGCACAGCCTCTTCCTGCCCCGATGGGCCGGGAATCGCCAGCAGTTCCTTGAGGAGATTGAACGTTCGGTCGTTTCCCTGATGCCCACCCGGCATATGACGATCCTTTCTCACTCCGCCTTCACTCGCCGTGCAAGAATAGCGATGCGCGCGGAGTACGACAAGCGGCGCCGAAATGACGGCTCCGCTCAGGTGCATCGCTCCCGACGACCGGCTACTGGCGATGACTTGAGCGCGGTATACTAGGGAATCGAAATACGTGACGACGACGGAGAGCGGGTACCGATAATGATCGAGGAGAAACACGAACAGCGCGCACGGCGGGTGACGATCAACATTCCGCACTTCTGGGGCTGGGTCGCCTTCACGATCATCGCGGCGATCGTCATTACGCTGACGTACGTCCGTCCATTCATTGTCCCGAAATCGGTCGTCTTCATCACGGCCACGATCTGTATTCTCTGGTGGCTGGTCGGTGGCCTCATTTTCCGTGTCCGGTTCGCGAAGGTGATTGGCAAGCGGCGTCGCTCCGGCTTGCGTGTGGGGGGGTGGGCGCTCGACGGCTGGCAGGCACGCCACCGGCGGCACGGCTCGTACTGGCGCACGATGCGCTCCTGGATTCACACATCGCGCTAATGGACGACGTGGCACGATACCGAGCGGCAATCGCCGCCGCCTTCCCCGATCTTCCCCTGCGGATATGCCGATTTCTCGCCGAGGGCTGGGACAGTGCCGTCTGGGAGGTGAACGGAACGCTCGTCTTCCGCTTCCCGAAGCGGGCGGACGTGGCGGCGCGGCTGCGTGTCGAGATCGCGCTTCTGCCCGCGCTCGCATTCACGCTTCCGGCGCCGGTGCCGCAATTCACGTACATCGCCGATCAACCGGATGCGTTCCCCTACCCCTTCGTTGGCTATCGGAAACTGCCTGGCGTGCCACTCTCCGCACTGCCCGTCATCCATTGTGCATCAGCGCAGCTCGCGGTAGGTCTCGGTCGGTTTCTGACGGCGCTGCATCGCTTCCCGACTGATGAGGCGCTGGCGTGCGGTGTGTCGGGCGTGACACCGGAGGCATGGCGCGCGCAGCACGCCGATATGCATGCCGAGTTGCGTGCGCTCGTTCCGCGCATGGCGCTATCGGAGCGGGCGCGGATGGAGGCGCTCTTTTCCGCGTATCTCGATGATCCCGCGCATTTCCAGTTCACGCCCGTGCTCCTGCACCGCGACCTCGGCGGCGAGCATCTCCTGCTCGATCCGCAAACCGGCAACCTCACCGCCGTCATTGATTGGGGCGATGTCTCGATCGGCGATCCCGCGCAGGACTTCTGCGGCCTTCCTACCGCATGGCTTCCCGCGCTCCTCACCTCCTACGGCGGCGCCGTGGATACGACCTTCGCGGATCGCGTTGCCTTCTACCGCGCGCTCTCGCCGTATCACGCGCTTGTTTTCGGCCTGCGTACGGGCGGCGAGCGGTTCATCGCACAGGGGTTGGCGGCGTTGCGGACGTAAGGCCGTTTGCTCCCGATTGCCTCTGCCGTCATACTAACGGTATGGAAAACTGGCACGATCCCGACTATGAAATAATTGCCGCGCTCTACGCGGCGGAGTTCCCGCCTGCGGCGGCGGACGATCCCGACGCGGCGTTTCTCCTCGCCTTCGCCGCGCGCACGGGCGGGCCGATCCTCGATCTTGGCTGCGGCGCGGGCCGGTTCCTCGTGCCATTAGCGGACGCGGGATACGCGGTGACGGGCGTGGATACATCCGTCGCGATGCTCGATGAGGCGCGCGCATCGGTCGCGGATGCCGGCTGTGGCGCGAAGGTGACGTTGTGGCAGGACGATTTTCGCTCGCTCGCGGCGCTCGGCGATACGCGCTATGCGCTCGCCTTCTGCGCGCAGAACACCTTCCTCCACATGCCGGATAGCGCGTCGCAGCAGGCGGCGTTGCGGGCTGTTGCGGCCCATCTCCGGCCGGGCGGGTTGCTCGTCCTCGATCTCATTCATCCGAACCCGGAACTGCTCGGCGCGTATTACGGCGCGATCACGCACGAGACAGCATTCGAGAGCGCGGCAGGGGAGCGCGTGGATCGCTTCGTCTCCGCCTTTTACCGCGCGGCAACGCAGACGGTCGAGGCGACCTGGTTCTACGACCTCACCGCGCCGGATCGCACGCTCTCGCGCATCGTCGTCCCCTTCTCGATGCGGCTGATTGGCCGGTACGAAATCGAATTGCTCCTGCGTGGCGCGGGCTTCGCCATCGAAGCGATCTACGCCGACGCAGACCTTACGCCGCTCGACGATGGCGCGGACCGCATGCTCGTCGTCGCAGTACGTGGGAGGGACTGAAACCGGGATGAGCGCAGCGAACACAGAGGACGCGGAATGAAAAGAGACAGAAATTCCCCGCGCTGTCTCTCTGTGGTTCGCGTGAGGAGGGCTGCGTGAGTGACGCGCGGCAGGAACTGTATCTGATTGCGGATGAGATGCGCGGGATGGCGACGCTCGGCAGGGAATTCGCCAGTAATGTCTACGAGGTGGAGCGAGCGCACCGAATGATGGCACTGGCGGCCAAAGTCGTCGCGCTCGCCGATGAGGGAACGCCGGCGGATGGGCGGGCCACCTTCGACGCGGAGCCGTGGCAGCGCATCTCGCCCGCGATTGGTGTGGAAGCCGCGGTCTTCGATGGGCGGGGTGATCTCCTGCTCGTGCAGCGTAAGGATAACGCGCATTGGGCGATACCGGGCGGGATCGCCGAGATTGGGCAAACACTGGCGGAAGCGACGCTGCGCGAGTTGTGGGAGGAGGCAGGGCTGCGGGGAGCGGTCCGGCGGCTGCTCGGCGTCTTCGACGGCCGCCTCTGGGGATCGCGGTCGAAGGTGCATATCGTGCATTTCGTCTTTCTGGTCGAATGTGCGGAACCTGCGCCGGTGCCCGGAATAGAAATGCTCGATGCCCGGTTCTTCCCTCAGGCAGCGATGCCCGCCGCGATGCACCGGGGGCACGGCGAGCGGATACCGAAATGCTGCGCGATGGCGCGCACGGGCGAGACGTATTTCGATCCCGCGTCGTCCGATGAGCGCGCGATGCCAATGCATCAGCGGCCCGGCGGTGCATAATATGGTATCGTGTGGGATAACCTTCTCGCGTCGTTCTGGGAGTCATCCATATGCAGAAATTCTGGCATATCCCCGTCTATCCTCGCCCGCGCCGGATCACCGCGACTTCCCTGCCCGTCTGGGATGAGCATGACACGAACGAGCGCGTGATGATTCGGGATGAGGAGACGCTCCGCACCCTCGCCCCCGCGTGGGCATTCACGTTCTTCTCGCTGCTCGCATTCTTCCTCCTCGTCGCGCTCTTCGGCTACGTCCTCAAATAACAGCAAATCTGTTGTGCGGTGGTCATTTGTGCCGCTGTTGCCACGGGGAATCGGTATCCAATTTCGCCCATGATAGCGGGTTGCACCGTTCAACTCCCATTCCCTGCGCTCTCGCTGGCACCGGGTTTGCCGGTCTACTGGCATCGGGATCGAAAATCCCGCCCGGTGGTGAAGAGAAGAGGCAGACGAACGGATTACACGGAGGGCAACATCCGATGCAAGAACGGAAACTCGATGGTATGCGCGTAGCGATCATCGTCAATAACGACTTCGAGCAGGTCGAGATGACCGAGCCGCGCAAGGCGCTCGATCAAGCGGGCGCGCAGACAACACTCATCGCGCCGAAACCGGGGCAAGTCATCGGCATGAACCATGACAAGCAAGCCGATCAATTCCCCGTTGATATGGCGCTCGAACAGGCGAAGCCCGATCAGTTCGATGCCGTCCTTCTACCGGGCGGCGCGCTCAATGCCGACACGATGCGTATGAATCCGAAGGCGCAAGAGTTTGTTCGGCAGATGAACGGTGCGGGCAAACCGCTGGCGGTGATCTGCCATGCGCCCTGGCTGCTCGTCTCCGCCGGTCTCGTCTCCGGCCGCACGCTAACCAGTTGGCCGACGATTCAGGACGACATCCGCAACGCGGGTGGCCACTGGGAAGACCGCGAGATGGTGCGCGACCGCAACCTCGTCACCAGCCGCGGCCCGCAGGACATTCCCGCCTTCAACAAGGGGATGATCGAACTGTTCGCCGAGCAGCGCGTCGGCGCGCGGTAGCCACGCATCGGCAATAGCCAGCAATGTGGGGGCAGTGTTGTCTGCCCCTTTTTTGCTGCGTGGTGTAGAGTGGGGTCGGACACAACTGGATCAATCGTCGCGAGACGCGCCAAGCGTGAGCTGATGGGGAGGGGAGATGAAGATCACGGCCATCGAAACGATCTTTGTTGATCGGTACCTCTTCGTGCAGGTGCAGACCGACGCGGGCATCACCGGCCTCGGTGAATCCGGCACTTGGGGCTTTTTGGAGGCGTCGGCGGCGGTCGTCGAGACCTTCAAACGTTACCTGATCGGTCAGGACCCGCTGCGGATCGAGCACCACTGGAACTACCTCTACCGCTGGACCCATTTCCGCGGCGCGGCGATCATGGGCGCCCTCTCCGCCATTGATATTGCCCTCTGGGACATCGCCGGTAAGCATTTCGGTGTGCCGTCCTACCAACTGCTCGGCGGCAAGACGCGCGACAAGGCCCGTGTTTACTATCACGTCTTCGGCCAGTCGCGCGAGGAACTCGTGCGGGGGTGCGTCGCGGCGAAGGAGCAGGGCTTCACGGCGGTCGGCCACTTGACCCCCTTCACCGATGATCCGCGCGATCAGCCCTACTTCAAGACGCACGCGGCGCGGATGGGCGACGCCATCGAGAGCGTACGCCAGTACCGGGAGGCGGTCGGCGACGCGGTGGACTTGTGTATCGAGATTCACCGGCAACTGACCCCGGCGGAGGCGGTCGTGCTGGCGCGGGGCATCGAGCCGTACCACCCCTACTTCTACGAGGACCCGACGCTGCCGGACAACTTCGATGCG
>JAICJW010000369.1 GCA_025928215.1 Chloroflexia bacterium
ACGATGCCGATCAGCGGCGAGAGCGGCAGGGCGATCAGACCGCCAAACGGATTGAGCGTGTGGAACCGGAGGCTGACGCCGTTCGGCGCGAAGAGATAATCGGTGTGGAACGGGTTGCGATGCAGGCGGAGCGCCGTCCGCAGCCAGTAATCGTTCCAGACATTTTCGTAGCCATTACTGTTGCCGCCGACGACGCCAGAGGTGAGGTGTGTCACGGCGACGCGGCCATAGATCACCGCCAGGGCGATTGCGCCAATCAGCGCCCAGAAGGTCGGATGTCTGATTGCCGTGCGCGCCGCTTCGATTCCCCGACCGCCGCGCGTCGTCATCCCGTCCGTCCCGGTGGCGGCGCGATCCGGTGCAATAACTCGAAATCGCCTTGCCGCTTGACGAGCTGCCACTGGCCGTTCGCCTTCAACCGATCCAGCGCCGCACCTTCGGTGTTGCCGTCGCGCCGCCGGTCGCCGAGGACGTACTCGGCGCGATCAATCAGGGTGGCATCATAAAACTCATTGCCGGGGAACTCATAGAGATAGCGGCGGAGCGGCACGCGCGTCGCCGCGAGGCTCGTGACACTGAGCGGCGCATCCTTCGGGATCATCGCGATCAAGAGGTCCGCGGACGCGATGCGGTTCGCGTCCGCCTGAGAAATCTGGCCGCCATTCTCGGCCCAACTCGCGACTTTGTCCGGTTTCGTATAGGCGAACTGGAAGGTGCTGAGCGCCAGCATCACGATCACGATGCCCGCACCGACCGCTGAGGCGCGCACATGCTGGAGCGCCGCTTTGATGCGCGGAGCGAAACGGTAGAGCGGATGCGTGCCGTCCGTGAGGGCGGCGACGGCGAGGATCGCGGCGACGAAGAGCCATGGGGTAATCAGCGCCGAATACTGGTGGAAGATGTCGCGCTGATATTTGTAATGATTGCCCGCGAAGATGTTGATGAGGAATGGCGGCAGCGCCATCAGCAAGAGGCGTGGCTTGAGCAGGGGAAGAAAGGCGAGCGGGAAAAGGAGGCTGACGACATACTGCCAGCGATCCGGCCCGAATACGGTGCGGGCGACGAAGAAGGGATGCGTGACGATCGTCTTCACGATCGCGCTCGCCGATGCGCCGAGCCAATCGTAATTCTGGAGGTACGAGAACTGCGCGCCGCCCGCGAATGCCGGGATGATGACAAAGACGGCGAGCACCCAGTAGAGCGCCGCGAAGAGCATCGGCGCCCAACTGAAAACGACGCGCCGCCGGGTGAGGACGCCGTACAGACCGAGCATCGCGACGACGAGCGCCGTGTCGTTCCGGTTGATGATCGCGAGCACGATGCAGACCCAGAAGCCGATGGCGTAGCCGCGCGTCATGCACCAGTACGCGAAGAGCAGGAAGGTCGCGGCGAAGAGCCGGGGCTGCACCTCGTAGAGATTGACATTCTGCATCGGCACATACGAGAGGAGAAGCAGGCCGAAGAGGAGCGGCACGATCCGCGTGCGGGGGAGCGCGTCCCGCGCGATCAGGTAGACGGCGAGCGCGCCGAACGCCGCCCCGACCGTCTGGAGGAAGAGTAGCGTCGCCGTCGTCTCCTTCAGGGCATAGAAGGGCACAAGGACGAAGTGAAAGAGGAACAAATCCTGCCCGAAGGCGGACGATGTGTACGAGAGCGCGGATTGCTCCGCGATGTGGCCATGCAGGGTGTTCCAGAGCGGCTGCTCGTAGACGAGCGGGTCGAAGCCCATGTGCAAACCGTCAAGTTGCCACTTCGATACCGCGAAGATGATGCCGATATAGAGGAGCATCGCGAGGCCGAGCAGCGCGGGTGCGGCGGCGTCGAGCGCCGTGATCGCCCGACGCCACGCTGTTGGTGCATCATCCCGCGTCTGGGCCGTAGGCGGAGTGGTCGCAACGGTCGTATTGCTGCCAACCATCACGCGCCACTCCCCAGCTGCCGCTTGCGCATGAGGATAAAACCGCCGCGCTCGTCCATAACTTCCCACGCCGGGTCCGCACGGTACCGCGCGATGGATGCCGCCTCGTCCGTGCTGAGGCGCTCGTCGCCGATGATGTAATCCGCGTGCTGAACGAGATCGGGGGATTCGTATTCGGGATCGCCGGGGAAGGCGTAGATGGAGCGGCGATCCGGCGTGTTGCCTGCCAGTTTCTGGGTGATCGCCAGTGGCGCGTCATTGGGGACCATCGCGATCAGTTGCCGCCCCGCGACCGCGCGCGCGCTCGGGCCATGATGCAGCAGGTACGATTGAATCGGGCTGGTGATCGTCTCCTGCTGAGCGATGCTGAATAGAAGCATCAAGGCGACCAGTGCGAGGGCGGTGCGCGATGCGTTCGCGGTCATGCGCTGCCGCCATCCGGCACGATCCCAGCGCGCGGCGACGTGCCCGCCCACCCAACCCCGCCGCTCGACGATGTCCGCCACCGCCTCGACCGCCGCAATCGCCAGCCACGGCACGATGAGCGCCTGATAGTGCGCCTGAATCGTGTATTGATGCGGGTAGTTGGAGAGGATGTTGAGCGCGTAGATCGGCAGCGGAATGAGGAGGATGCGCGGCTTGAGCAGGGGCAAAAACGCGAAGGGGAAGAGCAGATCGAAGGTATAGCGGAGTTTCGCCGCCGTCACGACGCCGCGCAACACATACACGGGCCGCGTCAGTGCCGAGTGAATCATGCCGGACAGCCCGCCCCCGAGCCAGCGGTCATTATCCTCATAGACGAAGCCGCGCGTCGAGAAGTGCGGCACGAGAATGTAGACCACGCCGACGAACCATATCGCACCAACGATCATCGGCAGCCACGAGAGCGTCCACCGGCGGCGCTCGATGAGGCACATCACGCCAAACATGAAGACGACCAGCGACACATCGCTGCGCGACGTGAGCGCGAGCAGGAGCATCGTCCAGACGAGCCAGGTGCGCTTGGTGCGATAGCCGAGCCAGGCGAAGAACCATGTCCACATCACGAAGTTGCGCAGATGGATCTTCTCGAGGTTGGCGTTCTGGATGAAGAGGAGCGATAAATAGAGCACACCGAACAGGACGGGGATAATGCGGTGGATTTTCGGCATCGCCTGACGTGCGATGGCATAGACGCCGATGCCGCCGAGGGCGACTGTCGCGCTCTGGGCGACAATGAGCGACATGTTGCCGCCGAACAGCCGGTAGAACGGCGCGAGGATGAGTTCCATGGGAACGAAGTCATGCCCCAGTTCCGTGTGCGTGAAATTGTAGATCGAAAGTTCCCAGATGCGTCCGTGCGCGGTGTTCCAGATCGGCTGGGCGTAGACGACGATATCGAAACCCCAGCGTAGATGGTCGCGCCAATACACCGCCATCATCGTGAACAGCAGGCAGTATGCGAGCGCAAACGCGCCGATCAGCCAGGGGGCGATGCGATTGAGTGCATCAAGCCCCACGCCGAGGCGCGTCGTTGTCGTCGGCCGTTCGGCATTTGTCGTTGCTGATGCGGCGCTTTCCGTTACTTCCACAAGCCCATTACCCTCAACCACCCTGAACTCTCGGTCGGTATCCTATCACATCGCGCTGCCCCCACCCCCGGCCGCTCTCCCGTACGGCGGGGCCAGCGCGCTACGGCACGGGTTCCGGCAGCTCGGCCTCCTCTACGGCGATGGTGAGCGAGTCGGCGCGTCGGAGGGTTTGGGCATACAGCACGAGCGCGGGGGTGAGAATACCGCCGCCGACGATGAGCGCGGCGCGCACCGACGCGAGGACGCCGACGTAGCCGACGACCGGGCCGCCCGCCATCTGCCCGATAGCGTCCGCCTGACTGCTGATCGAAATGACCGTCGCGCGGACGCGGGAGTCTACATGCTGGTTGATCCATGCCGTTTGCAGCGGGCTGGTGATCCGCCGGAACATCCAGACGCCCGTCGAGGCGATAACCGCAAGGGCGAGATTTCCAACGAGCGCGAAGCCGAGGTAGCAGACGATGAGCAGCACGGTTGCGATCGTCAGCGCGCGGGCGACGGCGCGATGGTTGTTCGTATCGAGACGGCGGCGGATGACCTCGAAGGCGCCGATATTCACGAGCCGTCCGATGATGCTGAAGATGCCGAGCCAGACGACAGGCTTCCACCCTTCGAAGGTTGGGAAGGCGAAATTGGTCAGGAAGTGATCGGTGCTCAGGCGGTCGTACGATTCCGACGCCGCGCCGGTGAACGCCATGATGCCGAGAATCGTCAGCAGCACATGCGAGCGCCGGACGAGCGACAGGCCGCCCTTCAGTTGCTCGCCCATCACCTGCCACGTCGTCCGCTCCGCGCGCGGCGTCGGCGTGAAGCCATGTTCCGGCATCACGATGAGCAGCACCACGCCCATGACGAGATAGAGCCCGCCACCGAGCAGAATGGGCGCCTGGAGTGAGACGTTGCCAATCGCGGTGGCGATTGCGACCGCGACAATCGAACCGATCAGTTCAATTTGCGAGGCGCGCAGGAAGAGTGGGTTGGCGCGCGTGACGCCGATTTCGTCCGTCAGCCATGCCTCGGTCGCGCCGCTCGTGAAGGTGTAGCCGATCCCCCAGACCACCTGCGCGAGCAGGATGACGCCGAA